>CAIRMS010000288.1 GCA_903879765.1 uncultured Flavobacteriales bacterium | reverse complement strand
TAGAGTACGTGGATTTACCAGCACCGTTGCAACCTGCAATGATTTTTAAACAGGGTTGTTGCATTTAACTACAGAGGATGAATTTTGAATTGATTTTGCGCTGTTTATGTGAGTACGCACATCTTTTGTGAAAATTCTACGTGCATTTTTTTCAAATGATGACAAATCTATCCTTCTCTGGGATTTGTCATTAGCTAATTTGATGATTATTTTCATTTTAACAAATTATTTTTAATTATACAAAGATAGAGAATGATAATAAGAATTAATGAATTGAAATTAAAAATATTTACTGCATCTCATTTAACCATTGCTAAAAGATGAATGAAAATGGAATACCTTCAATTACTCGAAAAAAGACATCGTAAGTAGTTTTAGTTTGTTTAGGTAAACTTTATGTTATTGCTTACTTCCCAATACAAAACTTACTAAAGATCGACCCCAAAATATCCGTATCGACATCGATGTGACCCGTAATGTTTCCGAGGTGACGCATCGCTGTGCGGATGTCCATCGCGATGAAATCTCCGGTGGTGCCGATGTGGAGTCCTTCTTGGGCTTTGCTTAAGGCTTCGTCAGTATTCTGCAAGGACTCATAATGACGTGCGTTCGATACAATTGTTTCTTCTTGGATGTTGAAATCACCCAAGACACAAGTCACTAACTGTTCTTTTAGCTCGCTGATTCCGGTTCCGGTTAATGCGCTGATTTGTAAACTATCTGTCAAACGTGATGCGTCTAAATCGACTTTGTTCGTCAACAGTAAAACTTGCTTTTCGGGGTGTTTTTCACGTAAGTCCTTCACCCAAGCTTCTGTTTCGTCTAGGTTCTCGGAGTCGGATGCATCTGCTAAGCACAAAACAATTTTCGCTTGTTGGATTTTCTGCTGGGAGCGTTCAATTCCCATGGCTTCGATGGTCTCTGTGGTTTCACGGATTCCAGCGGTGTCAATTAAACGAAATAAGATTCCGTCGATGTTCAAGGTTTCTTCAATCACGTCGCGTGTCGTTCCAGCAATATTGGAGACAATCGCGCGCTCTTCGCCTAGCAATTGATTCAACAAGGTACTCTTTCCGGTATTCGGGGCGCCGACAATGGCTACTGGAACTCCGTTTTTAATCGCATTTCCCAGTTGAAAAGAGGAAGCTAAACGTCGGACGATGTGCAATACCTCTGCGACCATGTTATTCAGTGCACTGCGATCAGCAAATTCCACGTCTTCTTCGGCGAAATCAAGTTCTAATTCAATCAAAGATGCAAAATGAATCAACTTCTCACGCAATTCTTGCAGTTCACTCGAAAAGGTTCCACGCAATTGTTTCAGGGCAATTTCATGGGCATTTTTAGATTGTGAGGCAATTAAATCTGCGACAGCTTCTGCTTGAGACAAGTCCATGCGTCCGTTTAAGAATGCACGTTGGGTGAATTCACCTGGTTCCGCCATGCGAAAGCCAACGCTACCCAATGCTTGTAAAATTTGTTGTTGGATGTAAATCGAACCGTGACAAGCGATTTCAACACTTTCTTCACCTGTGAAACTTTTTCCGTCATCGAACAAGGTCACTAAAACCTCATCAATGCGTTCACCTTTCAAATTCGAAAGCCAACCCAAATGAACAGTATGTGTTTTCTGGATGCTTAAGTCTTTGGAGAATAACTTGGATACCAATGATTTTGAGTGTGGTCCAGATGTTCGAATGAGTGCAATTGCACCAATGCCATTCGCAGTGGCAAGTGCACAAATTGGATCCTGAGCAGCAAGTTTCATGGCACAAAAATACGGAGGATTCTCGACTTATCGGTTTAAATAACTCACATCGACCAAGCTATTGAAAAAGGCTTTCAACTGCTTTCTTTCCTGTGGACTCAATGTAAACGGAACAATCGCTTTGTTTTGTAAGGGATGTCCATTTCCGCCTTTGACGTAATGATCGAGTACCTCATCCATCGTAGCTAAACTGCCATCGTGCATGTATGGAAAAGTCAAGGGTAAATTGCGCAAGGAAGGAACTTTGAATTTTCCGATGTCCAAGGAATCATGGTGAATACGGAAACGTCCTTGGTCGCTTTTTCCTTCGTAGGATGCATAGAGTCCGTTGTTCTCCGCAACATAGTTCGTGAAATTCGGCGGTGTATGACATTTCGTACAATACAAGGTTTCAGAAAACAATTTCCATCCGGCTTTTTCCGTTGCATTGATCGCATGTTG
>CAIRMS010000287.1 GCA_903879765.1 uncultured Flavobacteriales bacterium | reverse complement strand
TTCAGGTTTTCCTGTTCCTTCCATGATTCCTGGAATTTCTTTGAACTGACGACGTACTTCGTACACCATGTCCATTGCTGCTTTTCCAACTGAATTCATTGCTAATGCAGAGAAAACTACTGGAATCATACCACCAACGAATAACATCGCTAATACAGGAGCTTTAAAGATGTTGATTCCATCAATTCCTGTGAATGTTACGTAAGCGGCAAATAAAGCCAATGAAGTCAATGCCGCAGATGCGATTGCAAATCCTTTTCCAGTTGCAGCTGTAGTATTACCAACTGAATCCAAAATATCTGTACGTTGACGTACTTCTTTTGGTAATTCGCTCATTTCAGCGATTCCACCAGCGTTGTCAGAGATTGGTCCAAATGCATCAATCGCTAATTGCATAGCTGTTGTAGCCATCATTGCTGAAGCAGCCAATGCAACACCGTAGAAACCAGCTAAAGCATAAGTAGACCAAATAGCTGCAGCAAACAATAATACAGTAGGGAAAGTTGAAATCATTCCAGTAGCTAAACCAGCGATTACATTTGTTCCGGCACCTGTTGAAGATTTTTGAACGATTTTCAAAACTGGTTTTGTACCTAATCCTGTGTAATATTCCGTTACTGATGAAATTGCTCCACCAACAAATAATCCGATTAAAGAAGCGTAGAATACACGCATAGAAGAAATTTCTTTGATTCCTTCACCAAAGAAATTCATCTTCATCGTTTCAGGTAACATCCAAGTTACTAATCCAAAACATGCAATAGCTGTCAAAACAATAGAAACCCAGTTTCCTTTGTTTAACGCTCCTTGAACTTGTTTTTCTTTTGCATCGTTGCTAGAAATACGTACTAACATTGTTCCGATGATCGAGAAAAGGATTCCAAATCCTGCGATTGCCATTGGCAATAAGATTGGTCCGATTCCACCGAATGCATCTTTAATGCTTCCACCCATGTCTTTGATCACATAGTTTCCAAGTACCATAGCAGCTAATACCGTTGCGACATACGAACCAAATAAATCGGCACCCATTCCGGCAACGTCACCTACGTTGTCACCTACGTTATCTGCAATTGTTGCAGGGTTGCGAGGATCATCCTCAGGAATTCCAGCTTCAACTTTACCTACAAGGTCAGCACCAACGTCAGCAGCTTTTGTATAAATACCACCACCAACACGCGCAAACAATGCGATTGATTCAGCTCCTAAAGAGAATCCAGCCAATGTTTCAAGAACGATTGTCATTAGCTCATTTGGAGAAGTCATTTCTTTTCCAATCATTTTAGGTGCCCAAACACCATCCATGAAGTAATGAAAAAAGAAAATAAAGAATGCAGTTAAACCCAAAACAGCTAATCCAGCAACACCAAGACCCATTACAGTACCTCCACCGAAAGAAACTTTCAATGCTTGTGGTAAACTTGTACGAGCAGCTTGTGTTGTACGAACGTTTGTTTTAGTAGCGATTTTCATCCCCATGTTTCCTGCTAAGGCAGAAAAGATTGCTCCAAAGATGAAAGCTATGATGATTAATAAATGTGTTTTAACGCCTGGCACAAATGTGATTCCTGCTAAAACTACACTAGCAATTAGCACGAAAACGGCTAAAAGTCTATATTCTGCTTTAAGGAAAGCAAGTGCTCCTTCGTAGATGTAATCTGAAATTTCTTTCATTTTTCCATCTCCAGCATCTTGTTTTAAAACCCAAGCTCTTTTCATTGCCATAAATAGCAATCCGATAACGGCCATTACGATTGGCACATAAATCATCATTGATTCCATACTAATTTGTTAATTTGTTAAATTTTACGCTGGCAAAAGTAGAGTTTTCCGCCATGGTATGCAAATACGCAGGAAAAAAATAAGGGTTACGTTTTTTTATAAAACAGCTTGAATTTTAGCTTTTAATGTTGCTAAAGGAAATGCGCCACTCTCTCTCCAAAGTACTTCGCTATTTTTAAAGAGAACAAATGTAGGAACACCTCTTACTTTGAATCGAGCTGCGACATCTTGGTTTTTATCTACATCAATTTTTAGAATGCGAATTTTTGGGCCCATTTGTTTTTTGAGGTCCTCTAAAATAGGACTCATTGTCTTGCAAGGTCCGCACCAAGTAGCATGGAAGTCTACCAAAGTTGGAATTTCGGATTTGATGATATCATTGAATTTACCCATGTTGCAAAGTTAATGAAGCCGTTTTAACTTGAGTGTAACATTGATGACAAAAAAAAGGCAGATAAAATCTGCCTTTTCATATAGAAGTTTAAAAACTTATTGTTTCACGTATGTTGCTGTGCATGTTCCAGAACCTCCAATGAAAGGAGCGTTGTTGTCATATGTATAAGTAATGACGATGATGTTTCCTTGGTCATTCATTGTTCCTGTTCCGGAGTAGGTAATTTGACCAATGGTTGCGTCAACTGTTTGTTGAGGGATGTTTACCGTTGCACCACTAATCGTTGCTGTTGCGGTTCCCCCAATTAAGTTAAACATATTGTCGATGTTTAAAGAGGTAGCATTGCTTCCAGCAGTAATGACTGGTGCGGAAGCAAGTGGGAAAGCTGTTGCGCCACAATCACTGGATAGACTCCATGTTACTAACCAATTATCTTGACCAATAACAACATTTACAGTACGTTGAGCTGTAGTTGTTCCGTTTGCATTTGTTGCGGTATATGTTACCGTGTATGTCCCTTTGTTAGCAGTATTTACTGTGCTTGTAGTCGTAACGGTAACTGCTGAGCCATCTTTGTTTGCAGCCGTTGCGCCTGCATCAGTATATGTTGCGCCAACGTTTACATTTACGGAAGCATTTCCATTCAAGGTAATAATAGGCGTGTAAAGACATGTTCCGTCGTCTTTTTTAGCAGCGTTGTTGTAATTAGTTGCTGTACTGTCTGTACATCCTTTCTTTTTACATCCGGTGTTAGTCGTCATAACCATTGCACCAAGTAGGAATAGACCAATAATTTTTTTCATGTTCTAATAGTTTTTGATTCGAACCAAAAATAGCGAAATTTTTGGTTAAAAAAAAACGGCATCCGAAGACGCCGTTTTTCAACCAAACGATATGCACTTAGTCTTGCAACACCTCTTCTGTTGAAGCGGGTGAACCAAGAGCTTTTTTAATTTTCTCTTCTAATTCTTCTGCTAAAGCTGGATTGTCCATTAAAATGGATTTAATTGAATCGCGTCCTTGTCCAAGTTTTGTTTCTCCGTATGAGAACCAAGAACCACTTTTCTTGAGGATATTTAAGTCCACCCCAAGGTCGATGATTTCGCCAATTTTTGAAATCCCTTCACCATACATGATGTCGAATTCTGCTTTTCTAAACGGTGGTGCAACTTTGTTTTTAACCACTTTCACTTTTACTCTGTTGCCCATTACTTCGTCCCCTTCTTTAATTTGGGCAGCACGACGAATGTCGATGCGCACGGAAGAGTAGAACTTTAAGGCATTTCCACCGGTTGTAGTTTCTGGGTTCCCGAACATTACACCAATTTTATCACGTAATTGGTTGATGAAAATACAACAACACCCTGCTTTATTGATGGATCCAGTAAGTTTTCGCAATGCTTTTGACATCAAACGAGCCTGTAATCCCATTTGTGAATCGCCCATTTCACCTTCAATTTCCGCTTTTGGCGTTAACGCAGCTACGGAGTCAATGACTACCAAATCAATCGCGCCTGAACGAATTAAATTGTCAGCGATTTCCAACGCCTGCTCACCGTTATCCGGTTGGGATATTAATAAGTTGGCAACATCTACACCCAATTTCTGTGCGTAGAATTGATCAAAGGCATGTTCTGCATCGATAAATGCAGCAATCCCACCTTGTTTTTGTACCTCCGCAATGGCATGAATGGCCAAGGTTGTTTTACCAGATGATTCAGGACCATAGATTTCAACAACGCGTCCTTTCGGATAACCATTGATCCCTAAAGCTAAATCAAGTGTAATTGATCCAGTTGGAATCACTTCCAATTTTTCTACCGGAGAATCTCCAAGTTTCATAACAGATCCTTTTCCAAAGGTTTTGTCTAATTTCTCCATTGTTAATTGGAGTGCTTTTAATTTTTCTACGTTTTGTTCTTTTGACTTTGACATATCGTTTGTGTTTGTTGAGTTGGTTGACTCGGTTATTAATTTCTACAAATGTAAGCGGGCTAGTACGTAAACTATTTACGAACTAAATAAGGATTCGTAAATGCCTAAAACTTCACTCGCGTGATTTTTAGTATTTGGTTTATCGATAACGGAAATAAGTTTGCTTGATTCATCGAATAAAAAAGTCGTGCGGTGAATTCCATCGTATGTTTTTCCCATAAACTTTTTCTCGCCCCAAACACCGAATAAATTTAAAAGTACCTTTTCGGTATCTGCGATTAAGGGAAATGGTAAATTGAACTTGTCAACAAACTTTTTATGCGAAGATACACTGTCTGCACTCACGCCTACAACAGCAATGTTCTGCTCGAGTAGCAAAGAATAGTCATCACGTAGACTACAAGCTTGTGCTGTACAACCAGGAGTGTTGTCTTTTGGGTAAAAGTAAATTACTAAACGTTTTCCTTTGAAGCTATTTGCGTTCAATTCTGCTCCATTTTGATCCATTCCAGAAAATGCAGGAAGTGCGGATCCGATGTTAAGTTTATTCATAATGCGTAAATATTAATCGTTAAAAAGATTAAAAACTAATCAAATGTAGAAACTATTCTTCAATATCAAAACATAATGTGAAAAAATGTTTTAAAAAAGATTAATTTTTAATCAAACGATAAAGAAAGATACACCAACTGATAATTGTCACCAAACCACCAATAGGCGTGATCGGTCCAACAAAAGTTGTAGGGAGATGAAAGGTTTTAAATGCAATAAGTAAATAAATGGACCCACTGAATAAGAGCATTCCAATCAACATCGCGGTTAAAATACCTTTCATTGAAAAGGAAAATTGCTCAATATTCAACGCTAAAATGAAAACTCCCATTGAGAGAAACCCCTGATATTTTACTGCAACTTCAAATGAATTGAACTGATCTGGATTCAACATACTTTTTAACACATGTGCACCCATTGCACCCAATACAATGGAGATCATTATGGCAAGTCCTGAGAAAAAAACGAATTGTTTATGCATGTCACGAAGTTCAGAAAAATTCTACTCATATCAAATATGTATCTTTGTAAAATGAATCAAATGAAATATATTTTTTTCTGTGCAATCTATCTTGTTTTATTTACAAGATGCGAAAGCACGCCGAATGAGGGTAAAAAGAAATTTGATTATTTTCAATTTCAATCATTAGATCTAGCTAAATACGATATTCCCGCTTCCATCATGATTCCGGATGCAACAGCTGGAATAGGCACTTCCTTTAAGCCAGAAGTTGAATACGATGAAGGG
>CAIRMS010000286.1 GCA_903879765.1 uncultured Flavobacteriales bacterium | reverse complement strand
CCTTTGCTGATTACCGCTTGGCTTGGGAATTAAATCAATGTTTTGAATTAAACCTTACCAAGTCGAATGAAGTATTTGAAATAAGACCGAATAAGGCAAAAGAGCTCGTTCCATTTCGTTATTTTTCATACTTTGACGAAGAGTGTTTAACCCGATTTTATTTGATAAAAAATAAACAAGAAAACGGGGCCTTTCATGCGGAACATCCAATGATCGATTATTTCTTTGTCGTGCGCGAGAATTATTCGTTTGAAAAGGGAATACTTCTCGAAAAACTAAGAAAAATAAATGGGATCGTTGCGGTGTTCGATTTTCCACCAGATGATTTTGACATAATTGCATATTTAACGAGTTAAAAATGAAAAAAACAAAGATAGTAGCAACACTTGGACCCGCTTCCTTGAAAAAAGAAGTCCTGAAAAACATGATGTTGGAAGGTTTGAATGTGTGCCGTTTAAATTTCTCACATGGTTCGTATGAAGATCATGCTGGAGCAGTGGAATTAATTCGTTCCTTAAACGAAGAACTTGGACTAAATGTAGCCATACTTGCGGATTTACAAGGGCCAAAAATCCGAACAAATGAAATGGAAAACAATGGTGTTCCATTAGAAAATGGAGAGGAGATCTTATTGGTCGTCGACAAGGTTGTAGGCAATAAGGAACGATTTTCGATTAATTATACCTTACTGCCAAAGGAAGTTAAAGCTGGTGAACGAATCTTGTTAGATGATGGTAAAATTGTCTTGGAAGTGCGTGAAACAGATGGACACTCAACGATTCGTTGTGAGATTATTCAAGGAGGAGTTCTTTCTTCCAAAAAAGGCGTGAATTTCCCTAACACGAAGATTTCAATGCCGTCACTAACAGAAAAAGATATTGCGGATTTAGAATTTGCATTGAATCATCAGGTAGATTGGATTGGTTTATCGTTCGTTCGTTCTCAGGAGGATATTATTGACCTTAAAGCAAGAATTGCTGCGAAAAACCATCACGCAAAAGTTATTGCGAAAATTGAAAAGCCAGAGGCCTTAGAAAACATAGATGCCATTATCGCAGAAAGCGACGGATTGATGGTTGCTCGCGGAGATTTAGGAGTGGAAGTTCCTTATCAAACGGTGCCTTCCATTCAGAAAATGTTAATTTCTAAATGTATTTCTTCAGCAAAACCTGTGATTGTAGCTACGCAAATGATGGAGTCAATGATTTCCAATTTGACACCAAGTCGCGCAGAGGTAAATGATGTTGCGAATGCCGTACTTGATGGTGCAGATGCCGTGATGTTATCAGGAGAAACCTCTGTGGGAAATTATCCAGTTCAGGTAATTCAAACGATGGCAAACATCATCAAAGAAATGGAGAAACACTCCGCAATGTATAACAAAGAGGAACTTCCAGTTAAAAATAGTGAACGATTTATTTCCGATTCGATCTGTTTTAATGCCTGTCGTTTATCTCAACGCGTAGAAGCTGATGCCATCATTACCATGTCGTTTTCTGGTTACACTGCCTATAAAATTGCTTCTCAACGTCCAAATAGTCAAATCTATGTGTTCACGAGTAATCGAAATATCTTAACTCAACTTAACTTGTTATGGGGCGTTCGAGCATTTTACTACGACAAACTCATTTCAACAGATCATACCATCGCTGACATAAAGTACTTAATGAAAACGGAAGGATACTTAAACGTGGGTGATTTGGTCATTAATATTGCTTCCATTCCCTTAGAGGATCTTGGTGCAACAAATATGTTGAAGTTAAGTTACGTCGATTAAATTTCGGCGTATTCATCTCAAAAAAAATGCTTAACTTAAAGTAAAGAACAAGTGAGATGGAAAAAAAATGGGTGTTTCAACCAACAGTTGAAGAGAAAAAAGTTAGTCTTTTAGTAGAAAAATTAAACGTTGAACCTTTTGTCGGGAGGTTGTTGGTCCAACGTGGACTTGAAACGGAGGCTGAAGCACGTGCGTTCTTTCGTCCAAGTCTAGATGAATTGCATGACCCATTCCTGATGAAGGATATGGATGCTGCCGTAAACCGAATCAATCAAGCGATAAAAAAGCAAGAAGGAATTCTCCTTTTTGGTGATTACGATGTAGATGGCACAACTGCTGTTGCCTTGATGTACGAGCAATTGACCAAGTTTCATCCCAACGTATGCTATTACATTCCAGATCGTTACAAAGAGGGCTACGGTTTAAGTCAACAAGGCGTTGATTATGCTCAATCAGAGAACTGTACACTCATTATTACCCTTGACTGCGGAATAAAGTCAAATGAATTAGTAGAAGGCGCAAAAAATCTGGGCATTGATTTTATCATCTGTGACCACCATCAACCTGGAACGGAATTGCCAAAAGGGATTGTGCTCGATCCAAAAAGAGTAGATTGCAACTATCCGTTTAAAGAACTTTCTGGATGTGGCGTTGGATTTAAGTTAATGCAGGCTCTTTATATTGATCATGGTTTACCAAGTGATTCACTGTTTGAAAGTTTAGATTTACTCGCATTAAGTATTGGAGCGGATATTGTTGATGTGATGGGTGAAAACCGAATTTTATGTCACCATGGACTCATTCAAATGAACCAACATCCAAGAAAAGCATTTGATGAATTATTAACCTTGGCAGGAAAAAAACTTCCCTTGAATTTAACGGATGTCGTTTTTGTAATTGCACCCAGAGTAAACGCCGCAGGTAGAATTCGAAGCGGTAAAACGGCAGTTGATTGGATGCTATCGTCAAATGAAGAAGAAATAAAACAATTGGCACAGGAAATTCACGATGACAATACCTTGAGACGTACGATTGATCAGTCCATTACAGAAGAAGCACTTGAGCAGATTTCCGCGGATATAGACCATCCGAATCAATGCACAAACCTGGTATTTCAAAAGGATTGGCACAAAGGTGTGGTTGGAATCGTTGCATCGCGCATTATAGAATCTCATTACCGCCCGACGATTGTTTTAACCGAATCAAATGGACAATTAACTGGTTCCGCTAGAAGTGTAGGCACGATTAATCTTTACGATGTTTTGGAGTCTTGCAAGGAGCATCTGACCCAATTTGGTGGACACCATTACGCCGCTGGATTAACTATGCCTAAGGAAAATCTGAAAGCATTTCGCTTAGCGTTTGACCAGGAAGTTAAACGACGTTTGAATGGAGCACCATTGGAAGCTTTACAGAAAATTGATTTGAGTATCGACTTGAATGACATTCAAACGGTGTGGAATGGAAAGTTACCACGTATAAAAAAGATCATCGATGCATTTGAACCGTTTGGACCAGGAAATATGAAACCCGTTTTTTGCACGAAAGAATTATTCGCTACGGATGCACGCATTCTCAAAGAAAAGCACCTCAAGTTACGCGTGGTTCAATCTGATTCTAGCTTGGCTTTCGACGCCATAGGATTTAATCTTGCTGACAAAGAAGAGCACACATTGAAAGGAATGGCTTTTGAAATGGCTTACACCCTTGAAACCAATGAATTTAATGGAAAAACCAATTTACAATTCAATATAAAAGACATTCGCGCAACGGATTCATGAAAATTGCCTTAATTTTGAATCTATGTTTACAGGAATAATTGAAGAGATAGGAGTGATTACCAACATCCAAAAGGATGCGGGAAATATTCACTTTACCATCGAGTCGAACTTAAGTGACGAGTTAAAAATTGACCAAAGTGTAGCGCACAATGGTTGTTGTTTGACGGTTGTTGAGTTGAATCCGGGAAAACATACCGTAACGGCTATTCATGAGACTTTACAGAAAACGAATCTTGGCAGTTGGGTACTTGGGTCAAAAATCAACTTGGAGCGCTGTATGAGCTTTAACGGACGTCTTGACGGTCATATTGTCCAAGGGCACGTAGATGGATTGGCGCGTTGTGTGTCTATTGCGGACGAGGATGGTAGCTGGCGTTATCGTTTTGAATATTCATCAGATTTTGTCACAGTTGAAAAAGGTTCGATTACCATTAATGGAACAAGTTTAACGGTGGTTGATTCAGAAGATGGTGCTTTTTCCGTGTGCATTATACCATACACATACGAGCACACCAATTTCCACACCTTAGCTGTAGGTGATGAGGTGAACTTGGAATTCGATATTATCGGAAAATACGTCGCTCGCTTGATGAACCGTTAATAGAAGTTTAGTGCAATAGTTTGCACATGTGTTTGGTTTTTTAGCACAACAAACTGGGCTTGTATGAATGTTGGAGGCCCAAAGCTTCCCATCGCATTATTAGAAAAGGCAAATCCTTCTGTAGGAATCCCTAACCAATTTTGATCTATTGACTGATTATTGTTTTCATCGTGGAAAACACCAAATGCATAGGTTCCTTCAGGAAGACTATCAATCGTAAAGGACATACTTGAACCAGTTGAAGTAAAGCTAAGTGACTTGTATACTTGATTCGGGTCATTAAAATTTGCACTGTTGTTATATAAAGCAAAATTTACGCTTCCATTCATATTCTGCATACCTGATAAATCTACTTTCAGCTTTCCTAATGTATCCACTACAGTTAAACTGTCCCCGTTTGGGATGTTTGTGTTTGTCGGAACTGGAACATCCTTTTTACAGGAAATCATAGATACGGAAACTAAAACAGCAAAAGCAAATAGGAATTTCATTCGACTAATTTTTAAGAAAGATAGTCAATTTATGCTAAAAGTTATAAAACAAAAAAGGCGGATAAATCCGCCTTTCAGTTACTTTCAAAGAATTTTATTTAATTCCCAATGCCGTTTTAGCTGTCGCATCGTTTGGATCGATTTGCAAAATGATTTCGTAGAACGATTTCGTTTTATCCAAATCTTTTGCCGCTGATTTTGCATAATAATCACACAAGTAACGACAAGCTTCTAACATCATCGTTTTATTCGTTGGCAATGTGCGTTCCTCAACTTTTACTAATTCAATGATTTTCTCAAAATAAGGCTGTGCCAACCAACGTTCGTTGTTCGCATCTAATCCAATATTTGCAAGAGCTCTCCAGCGATAACCAGGCAAGTAACTAGGGGATAACTTATTCACATGAGAAAACGCAGAGTCAGCTAATGCATAGTTTTTCTGACCAATGTAATAAGCTTTACCAAGCTCAAATTCTTCTGCTGAATTCAAGGTTACCAACTTAGAACGCATGTTGAATAATTCAATTGCTTTGTTATACTTTTTAGCTTTAAAGTACTTACTCGCAACTTCTCCTGACAATTCTTTTGCAGCGATTTCATTTATAGCGATAGCTTTCTCGTATTCAATCAGTCCTAGAGAATCCATTCCCATTTTCATTAAGAGCGCGCCTTTCGTTTTGTAGTCCATATAGCTAATCATGTTCGCTGGAACAACAGTGAAGAAACGAGCGGAAGCATCTAATCCTTTTTTGATAGAAGTACTGTCAGTATTACACTCTAAATAAGAGAATGCCAACATACGTTCTGTGTAGAAATTCGAGAAGTTCATTGCATTCAACTTATTCACCTCGGTAATAGCTTCACAGTATTCTTTCGCATTGAAAAGTGCGGTTGTATACAAGTAGCGTGCCTCCAAGTTGTTATTTAGTTTCAAGTATTTTTGCCAATCATCAATCGCTGCTTTTTTCTTCCCAAAACGCATATTCAACTCAGCATTTGCACGATAAGCAGGTGCGTAAGTCGAGTCAATCTGTTTTGCTTGCTTGTACATTTCATTCGCTTTTTCTTGGTTTTGAGCAGCTTGGTATATATTTGCTACGCGCACCACACCTCGAGGAGATTTTGGATTGATGTCCAAAACGGCCAAGTATGACTTAATAGCTAAACTCGCATTATCTGGTGTTTTTGCGTAAAGCGCATCACCTTTTAACAATAGATTGTCTTCGTTTTTAGGATCCTTAACGATTGCTTCTTCTAAAAGCAACAAGGCTTGATCGTAATCTTTCACGTCAGACTTAATGAAAATCTTCGCCATTCCACGAATTACTTCCGCACGTTTTAATTTGTCTTTTTTGGTCAGCGCAAATGCTTTATCGAACTCTACTTTTGCTTCTGGTTTCTTCCCATCAATCCAAAGTACACGTCCAGAGGCCACAAATGGTAACGCTCGAAGTTTATCCACTTCAAAACTTTTGTTCCACATCATTTTCGCGGAATCAACTAAACCTTTGTCAAAATAACAGTCACCGTAGTAAAAGTATAATTCACCGTTCATAGGATCCGCTTTCACCAATGCAGCGAAATCTTTAATTGCATCAGCATAACGTTCGTTATCCGTTTTGTAAATCGCATCTTTCAAGGTTTGACCGAATGTCAAGCTACTTAAAAATGCTGCTCCGATTAAAAATAAGGTTTTCATTTTGTGTGTTTTTATATGCTAATCAATTTGCTTGCCAAAAATAGCTTTGTTTTATGGTTTGGCAAAAAAAAGCTGTGATAAATGATACAGATTTATTATTTGGGACTGATTTGAATGAGTCGAACTGGATTATTGGCTGGAACTAATTCTGATTTATGAATAATGATTTGTCCTTTTTCACCCATCATGAAGTTTGCAAAACCAGAATTTAATCCAGATCGGCTTCCTTTGTTGATCATCCAAACATCGCGAATGAGTGGGTATTCTCTCGTGTAAATTAACCCACTAATTGGCTTAAATGATTCGCTTTCTTCGGTAAGTTTTACATCCATGACACGAATCCCAGCTAAAAAGTTGAGCACTTCAAAGTCCTCTTGATTGGAAATCCAGTTTAACCCAATGATACCGATGGCATTCTTGTTGTTTTTGACATAATTGATAACCTCTTCATTTGATTTTGCAGCAAAAACATTGCTGGATAATTTATTCGTTTGAAGCATGTCGGTAATGTAATTGAAATTCGCAGAGTTCATTTGGTCAAATACCAAAGAAATAGCTTGTTTGGAAGTTGGCCAAACACTGTTTTTATCTGTAAGTATTTTTCTAAGTCTAGGAATGCTGATGGTGGTATCAGAATTGTCAGGATTAACAATCAATGCAACAGCGTCTAGTGCTATACGGTCGCTACTTACTTCGACGTTTTTACTTTTGAGGTATTTTTTTTCGGCTTTGGTGAAATCACGTGTAATGGTAATGGTTTTCACTTGACCATCAAAAAATGCTTTGATGATTTTTCCTTCCGGAAGATACTTGGCGGTGATGTCTGCTTTGGGATTCAAACTTTCAAAGGTAGAAATCGAAGTTTCAAAGAGTGGCTTAAAAGACTCCTCAACGTATATCAGTGCTTTGCCTCGTCCGTGTGTTTCTTTCACATATGCCAATGGATTCTGAGGGGAATCACAGGAAACGAAAGTTCCAACTAAAAAAAGCGATAGAAATAAAATGTATCGATTCATATGCGTTCGTTTTGTTGCTTATTTGTTTTGAAATCTTTGTAAATACGAGAAAAGCGATAGCTTGCATAAAGTACTAAAACAACAATCGTTGTAATTCTTTTCCAACCGTTCAGGTAAGGCACAACGTCCTTGAAAAGCAGCATTCCTGCAAATAAAAATGCGACAATTACAACGAGTCCTCCAGTAATACTTTGAATGATATTTGTTTTCATATTGACAAAAAAAATCCCCAATCGAAAATTCTATTGGGGATCTATAAATTTAGTTTACAACTATTGAGATTCGAATTTAATCGGAAGGCGCACATAGGTACGAACTTCTCTACCTGCATTCGATGCTGCTTTCCATTTCGGCATTCTGCTTACTACACGTAGTGCTTCTTTGTCACAAGCTGGACACTCATCTAATTTTGTTTCAACAACAGCATTAGAAACGGTTCCATCTTTTTCTACGACAAAGCGTACAATAACGCGACCATTTACTCCTAGGTCTGCTGCTTCAGCTGGTGGACGGATATTATCATTGATAAATTCATTTAATTTATCGTATCCACCGTTAAATTCTGCTTCAACTTCTACCCATGTTTCGATCGGTTCAACAACCGTTTGCGTCAGTGCTGGACCTCCGGTTGGCTCATCCGTTGGTAATTCCCAACCTTCATCGCCACCTTCGATATCTTGATCCCCAGCTTTTGTATTTTCTAATTCAGCTTGCGTAGGTAGAACGTCAGTTACAACTTCATCCTCAATCACTGGCGGCAAGAAGGCCGTCATTTGCTCCAATTTTGGAGGTGGGGGAGGAGGAGGTGTTACCGGCGGGGGAAGTTCTTTCGCAGGTGGTTGTAACGTGATGTTTTTACCGTTGTCTTTAGGTAGTTCCACTTCTTCTTTCGGCAAGCGTTTGATGAGTTCAGAAATACCAAATGATAACGCTGCAAAAAGAATCAATCCAGCCATAATCATGACCATGCGCTTGTTGTAGCTGCT
>CAIRMS010000285.1 GCA_903879765.1 uncultured Flavobacteriales bacterium | reverse complement strand
TCGGTAACAATATCGAATCCAAGTTCACGTGGCATAGACATCTCCACCAAACTTACGAATAATCCTCCATCAGAAACATCGTGAACGGCATTCACTAAATTATTTTCGATCAATCCTTTAACCGCATTCTGCATGTTAAACTCTTCGTCTAAATTAAAATATGGCGCTGGAGATGCTTTAATTCCATGGTAAGTTGCCAAATATTCAGAAGAAGCAATGTCCTCTTTGTATTCACCCACCAAGAAAATCAAGTCACCTTTTTGTTTGAAGTCCAAAGACATTACTTTCTCTTTATCTTCCACCAAACCAATCATTCCGATCGTTGGAGTTGGAAAAACAGGCACCTCTACTCCATTCATCGATGTTTGGTTGTAGAACGAAACGTTTCCGCCTGTTACCGGTGTTTCAAATTTCAAACAAGCCGCTGACATTCCTTTAATCGCACCAACAAACTGCCAGTAGGACTCTGGATTATACGGGTTTCCGAAATTCAAGCAGTTGGTAATCGCACTTGGAATACCACCCGCACAAACGATGTTACGTGCTGCTTCAGAAACTGCGATCATCGTTCCAATTTCTGGATCAGCATTTACGTAGCGTGAATTACAATCCACCGTCATAGCTAATGCTTTGTTTGTTCCTTTAATGTTTACCACTCCTGCATCCGATGGACGATTCGTTGTCATTGTGCGTGTTCCAACCATGGAATCGTATTGTTCGTACACCCATTTTTTAGAAGCGATGTTTGGCAACTGAAGTAAGGCATAGCCTACCTCTTTCAAGTTTTCAGGTTGAGGAACTTGACTGATGTCAAATTTCTTGTATTCTTGGTAGTAAGCAGGTTCAGAATATTCACGAACATTTTGAGGAGCTCCACCACCGAGAACCAACGATTCAGCAGGAACATCTCCTACCATTTCTCCATCCATATAGTAGCGAACGCGACCTGTATCTGTCACATGTCCAATTTCCTCTGCGTGTAAATCCCATTTGTCAAAAATGCGCTTAACCACGGATTCTTTTCCTTTTTGAACCACCACCAACATACGTTCTTGAGATTCAGAAAGTAAAATTTCATACGGAAGCATGTGGTCTTGACGCGTCGGAACTTTATCCAAGTAAATTTCCATTCCTACATTTCCAGCAGCACTCATTTCACAAGTCGAACAGGTAATTCCTGCCGCACCCATGTCCTGCATTCCAACAATCGCATCTGTTTCAGACAATTCCATTGTTGCTTCCAACAATAGTTTCTCCATGAATGGATCTCCAACTTGTACGGATGGTAAATCCGACGCGGAGTCCTCCGTAATATCTTTAGAAGCGAAAGCTGCACCAGCAATTCCATCTTTTCCAGTAGCTGAACCAACAATAAAGACAGGGTTTCCTGGTCCTTTTGCTGTCGCTGAGATAATTTTTTTCGTATCAATAATTCCTGCAGAAAATGCATTCACCAATGGATTCGTGTTATATGATTCATCAAAAAACACTTCACCACCAACGATTGGAATACCAAAAGCATTTCCATAATCGCCAATTCCTTTTACTACACCTTTTCACCAACCATTTGGTACGTGCTTCTTCGATGTTTCCGAAACGCAAAGAATTCAATTGTGCAATTGGACGCGCACCCATTGTAAAGATATCGCGGTTAATTCCACCCACACCTGTTGCCGCACCTTGATAAGGTTCCAACGCACTTGGGTGATTATGCGATTCAATTTTGAATACACAACCTAATCCATCACCGATATCTACTAATCCAGCGTTTTCCTCTCCCGCTTTCACCAACATGTGGGGTCCATCTTTCGGAAGAGTTTTCAACCAAAGGATTGAATTTTTATATGAACAGTGCTCACTCCACATAACCGAATAAACGGCTGTTTCTGTAAAATTCGGTGTTCGACCGAGGATTCCTTTGATTTGTTCAAACTCATCCGCACGTAGTCCTAAATCAATTGCTTGTTCAAGCGTTGCTTCTTTTTGCAGGGTACTTTCCATTCTTTGAATTTTCTGAAACAAAAGTACATATTTAAATAGGAACTGAAATTCGTTTTTTCAGTGTTTACCAACGATTTTTTAACATTTTTTTCGCGATCAGATGC
>CAIRMS010000284.1 GCA_903879765.1 uncultured Flavobacteriales bacterium | reverse complement strand
ATTAGACGCATTATTGATCGGTGAATTCGTTATAACCCAACCGGAAGTACCTGAAGATACGTTTTGCCCAGTTAAAAATAATTTTGGAATTATGGCAACCTGCCCCATCACATTCCCACCAACGAACATAATCACAAGAAAACATGCAACATTCCAAAGGTGCGTGGTATGTAAAAATCTCTTATTTGAAACAAAAGGAAGTTTATTTATAATCGCTTGATTATCTATTGTATTCATGGTATTCAGTTATTTAAACGAGTAAAAACAAGTATGTGTGCAAAATTCGCATTAAAATTGCAGGCTAAATTTAAGAGAATATTAAGGAATCAACAAAAATGGCGTATGTTATTTACATCATTTACAGATTTATTCCAAAAAATGTCATGATTAGTCTCATTCACTTTCGAGGAACTCGCGCTTGCCGCATTCTGCCGTAATGCTCACTTTCTTACTTTCGCTTTCTTTACTGCTCAGCTATGACGCCACCAGTATGAACAATCACTATTTTCTTTCCAGCGAATAATTCAATCTGCTTGGAGATATGTTCATTCAAAGCAAAAAACACCTTGCCCGTGTAAACCGGCTCAATGTGAAAGTCATTCAAACTGTGAAATGCATCGATAAAAGTCAACAGCTCCTCGCTTGTTTTAGCATAACCGCCATGATGATAATTGTCCCAAATAATGAGTTTCGGAGAAAGAGAATCGAATAAAACATCGTCGTTTAGTAGGTTCCGCATTTCGTTTAAGACATCGAAGCCTTTTAATACGGGAACGACAATCAATTTTGATTTCGGAGGTATTGATAACAATAAGCCCAAACTGGTCGTGGTTGTTCCTTGGGCTACCAGATAATAATCAAAGTCTTGATCTAATTCGGAGACGATTTCTGTACATCCTTGAATACCTTGAAGGTTTGCACCACCTTCGGGAATGGACCAATATGTGACTCCATCTATCTCAACAATTCCACTTTGGTGTTTTTGCGCTGTAAATTGACTGCGAG
Organism: uncultured Flavobacteriales bacterium; assembly: GCA_903879765.1. GTDB lineage: Bacteria > Bacteroidota > Bacteroidia > Flavobacteriales_D > Crocinitomicaceae > UBA952. The sequence goes on along the minus strand of CAIRMS010000284.1, from coordinate 1,377 downwards.
GCATGAATTCCAATTTCATTCCTAATTCATGACATTGCTGTAAAATGGCATTCGAATCAACCGTCAACTCCTCTCCCCTCACCTTTCCAAGCACTTCGATTCCTAGTTCCTTTTTAGATGTATTACTTACCTTGCCTGCATTGGATTATCCGAACAACAAACATCATTTTGAGGTAAATGTTCAGACTAAAATCGAACACGTAATCGATTGTATGATTTGGATGGGCTTGTTGAATGAGGACTATCTGCCTAGTAGAAAAAAAGCCCCGAAAAGGTATTATTTCTACATTCAGTTCTTTCTAAAAGAACAAAAACCAACACTAATTCAACTCATCCGTTTCAAATTTTTTCCGAGATTAGTTCCATCTTCATTTTCATGGAAAATATTACCACTGATATTTTTTGAAGTATTCCCTTCTAAAAAATACCTCAGCAAAGGCAATCCAAACAGTCATTATGCGATCGCATGGTTCAAAAGACTTAAATATTTCGCAAGATCCAACGATTGAGTGTTGATTATTCGAAATGAACTCATTCAAATGTGTTATTATGTCTTTATTAGAATGAAATTCAATGGCGCTTTTTGCTAGAAAATAAACGCAATATTCTTTTGCTCAAGGCATTCGATAAGGTGAAAATGAATGCTATTCCCGAATAAAAACTTCTCTTAACTAAAACAGGTGCATGGCTTTGAATAAGGGTGTTATTTTTCACCCTAACCTTTCCTATAAAGTTCCCGTTATTAATGACTTCATCTACCTTTAAATTAGAATCTCCCATAGTCGTAATGAAAGTTTCGTCATGGAGGTTCTGAATCATCACAACTCGATGTACCACCATGTGTTGCATTCGTTGAAATGCAATAATATCACCAATACAAAGTTGATCCATCGGGCAATTTGATATTTCAATTTCCGTTTCAGGCCAAATAGTTGGAATCATACTGTAGCCAGATGCAACAATGCGAACAGTTCTGCCAAAGTTTAATTCCTCTCTGCACCATGTAATCCAAAAATGATCTGTTTCTGCAGGCTTCATTAGCCCAATGTAAACATTTTTTTGACTTTTATACCACTTATTGGTATCATTGGATCCATATCTCCAGGAGGTGACATCATGGCCAAAGAAATTTCGCTATCAATCTTCACTAATTCAACTTTAGGTATTATATAAATTCGTTTTGTACTTTTTATCGTACTTGATGAGTTATTTTTCATCTTTTAAAAGTTTGGATTGATTAATTGATATACACTTTTTTCACTTCAACAGCATTCTGTGAGTGAATCGATACATAATAAATTCCTTTCGCGTCTTTCAATTTGACATTCGTTTCAGGTGATGAGGTAACTCCAGAATAAACTAATTTACCTGTTGCAT
>CAIRMS010000283.1 GCA_903879765.1 uncultured Flavobacteriales bacterium | reverse complement strand
CGAAATAGTAGTTTGATGTTTCTACGCGCCAACAAAATGAATCTGGAACTGAAGGAGGATGACGTACTTTACGATGATAGTGACCAACGCTTGGATGAAAAACTCGAAAAAGATGAATTGATCGAAAGCTTGATTATGGTATTTGAAGAGTTAAAACAAGAACAGCGCATTTGCATCCAATTATTTTATCTGCAAAAAAAGAGCTACGAAGAAGTTGCGAAAATTACGAATTACAGTATGAAAGAGGTAAAAAGTCATTTGCAAAATGGCCGAAGAAATCTGAAATTACTTCTAGAAAAACGAAAGGAAGGTCATGAAAAATAATCGAAACGTATTCTTGTCTTACTTTAATCGGATGTCTTCACGTGAGAAACAAGCCTTTGAACAGGAAAGTTTGAAGGACCCATTTCTTTCGGATGCCCTTGATGGATTCCAAGAGAATGCTACTGCATCGAATGCTATGAAGAAATTAGATAAACGTTATTATAAAGGAAGGTATCGCTTGTTGAAAACATCAGGTACGCTAATCATTCTTATCACTGCACTTTTAATATATAGAAATACACAGGTTGAGTCCGAAAAAACCAACGCTAAACCAAAAGTTGACCGGACTATTCACGTTGCACCAATCCCAAAAGAGAAAATTCATTCTTTTATTGAAATACCAAAAGAAAAAGAACTCTTGCCCAAGAAAATACAAGAGGAGTTCAAAAAGAAGGATAAAGGGACGGTTTTTCAAATGAATGAAAATCCTGCATTCCCATCAGAGGAACTTGTACAACTTCCACTACGCAGTATCGGAAAAATGGAGCGAAATCCACAAAGAAATCGAACAAGCTTTGCCATGGAAACGTATATCCAGGATTTGAAAGTGCTCGATTATCGGTATTACCGTAAAAAAGTAAAGCAGGAAAGAACCGAAGAACTGACAGGAACACCTGCAACGCATGAGGCGCAAGTTATAGGGCAAAATCAAAAGGACTTTTTAGAAGTGAGCTATATGAACTTTTTAAGTAGTACACTTCATGACTTTAATCGAGGAGAGTACAAAGCTGCATTAATTGGATTTGACCAAATCTTATCCACTTATCCAGATGATGTAAACGCACTTTTTTATTCTTCCCTTTGTCTCTATAATTTGAAGCAATTCAATTTATGTGAACAGCGTCTTAAGGTCATTGATTTAGCAAAATTTGATAATTTCGACGAAGAACAACATTGGTATTTATTGCTTTGTTATAAGTCTTTGGGGAAATCACAAGAATTTACTGAATTGAAACAAGAAATCATTCAATTAAATGGCTTTTACGCAAGCAAAGCAGCAGGCATTAATCTTTAATTGTTTGATATTCCATACCTTCGATTCATGAAAAAAATTCACTTTTTTTTAATGACTCTTTTGATCACTCGAATGATCTCCGCGCAAGAAGAGGCAATCTATCTTGAAGGTAGCGCACAAGGAACTACTTATCATATTCAATATTTTGATTCAAAGAATCGCAATCTACACAAAGACATTGAGCGTTTATTGAAGCGCTTCGATGCGTCCGTCTCAACGTATCAATCCAATTCCTTAATTTCCAAAATCAATCACAACGAAAAATATGGAAGAACAGATGACTATTTCAATGCTTGTTTTTTAAAGGCAAAGGAAATTTGGAAGTTAACAGATGGTGCTTTTGATCCGACAGTCTATCCATTGGTAAATGCCTGGGGATTTGGTCCGGAAAAGAAAGACAAATTGGAGCAATCCAAAATAGACAGCTTGTTGACATTTGTTGGATTTGAGAAAATCACTTTAACACGAGGTAAGATAAGTAAAAGTGATCCACGTGTCTCTCTTGACTTCAATGCTTTTGCACAAGGATATTCCGTTGATCTCGTTTCAGAATTACTCCTTTCCAAAGGTATCACATCATTTGTGGTTGAAATTGGAGGTGAAGTTTATGCGCATGGTCAAAGGGACGGACTACCATGGTACATTGGATTGGAGCAACCCATTGAAAACAAAACCAATGTTAATCCACTGAATGTCATCTTTCAAATTGAAAATATAGGCGTGGCTACCTCGGGAAACTACCGAAAATTTACCGTCGAAAATGGGGTTAAAATTGCGCATCACATTGACCCGAAAATCGGGAAGCCAACGAGTAATCAATTATTGAGCGCATCCATCTTTACACATACATGCATTTCATCTGATGCATTAGCAACAGCGATTTTGGTCATGGGTTTGGATAAAGCCAAATTATTTTTAGCTGAGCACCCAGAAATTCAAGCATATTTAATTTACAGCGATGAGGAGGGAAAATACCAAGTGTATCTTACTCCTAAACTGATTGATTGGATTGCGGATGAGCAATAAAAAAGGGGAACAATTGCTCCCCTTTCATAATTTTTTGGTAGTTGATCTTATTTATTGATCACAACCTTGTGTTTTGAGACGGATTTACCGTTTGTCACACATATAAAGTACACACCACTTGTCAAGTTTGATAAATCAACCGTTTTGGCAACTTCGTTCATTTGTACGTCCTCTGTATAAACTTCTTCACCTGCTAGGTTCATTGCAGATACCCTGATCGCATAATTAAACTCGACATTGAAGACTCCATTTAAACTCGGGTTTGGTTGAATGGAAACGATCATGTCGGACGATTTTTCTTCGATCCCTACTCCACCAGGATTCCATGCCAAAGATATTCCTGTGAAGTTGGCATCAGCAGCAGGCGTTTGAACGTCAGCAGCTGTTCCTTTCACAAATGTATATGAACGGGTTGTAGTTGCAGCGGATCCATGATTCCATGTGCTTTCAACCGTAATTTTATATGTTCCATCGGCTACTACATTCCCTGAAGCATCCGTTCCATCCCAACTAAAATTTCTCGCGGAGAAATTATTCAAGGTTGCACCTGTGATTGCTCCAAGGGTATTACAACTTGTTGTTAAACAATTTCCAGCAGAACCACCTGATTTTACTGCCCAAACAGGCAAATGGTCTGATGTTCCTCCGCCAGCGTTGCGTGCGCGTGTTTTTACAAAAGTTCCAGTGCTTGACTCAATCCAAACAGCCATTACATTTTTTGTTCCTTGGTATGAGGTATGTGGTGTTTGTGTGAAAGATAATGTAAGTGTCCCGGTATTTTGAGCACTTAAAACCGTACACACTAAAAAGGAGATTGAAAGAAAAAGTGATTTCATGTTTTTATAAAAATTTAATAAACAAAGGTATCTAATATAATTTAAGTTTATCGTGTTAAATAAGTTGATCTGTACTATACATAAATAATAAGTTGCTAGTCATACATTTCTAAAAGTCTTTTTGCTGCCAAATGTTCAGGATTAATTTTTAAACATTTCTTCAATTCACTTTTAACTTTACACTTGTTTTTTTTCAGGACACGATTGATTTGTGCAACAAAAAAATGCGCATCAGCATTTCCATGATCTAAGCGATTCACCTTCTGAAAATCAGATAATGCTTCTTTGTACTTGTTCGATTTTTTATAAAGCATCCCACGTAAAAAGTAATTGTCCGCACTTTT
>CAIRMS010000282.1 GCA_903879765.1 uncultured Flavobacteriales bacterium | reverse complement strand
TTCTCTAAATCTTTCACCTTTGGATCTTTCATGTCCAAATTCATTGCATTTGTTCTTGTCTCAGCGGCCCAGTTGTAATAGTGTGCACCTAATTGATACAAAGCTTCATTGTAATCAGGATCAATTTCAATCGCCTTTGTTAATGCAGTAGCAGCTTTTTCATTTTCTTTCAATTCGATGTACGAAGTTCCTAAAATGTAATACAATTGCTTGTTGTTTGCGTCAATTTCAAGCGCTTTAGTTAAATAAACTTCTGTATTGGACACATCACCTTTTTGCAAGTAAATGTTAATCATAGAGATTAATGCATCCATGTTTTTTGGAAATACCTCCAATAGACTATTTGCGAATGTGATTGCTTTGTCGAATTCTTTTGCATCGATTAATTTGTCAACAAGCGCACTTAAGCTCAAAGATGAGTTGATTTCAGCGTCCTTGTATTCTTCACCGATGAACGTACGTAAATAATAAGAAATCAAAAATGCATTTAAGGACTCTTCATGTTTTTTATTATTGTACGCTTCGATTCCTTGATTAAACATCATATCCGATCTGAATCCCATGAAATTTTGAGCGTCTGATGAATATGTTTTTTTTGGATCATCTAACACTTTTTTGAAAGAAGCTTTTGAAATCGCTTCGTACTCTTCCATCTTCGCTTCATCCAATGGAATCGTTGCGGCGTCCATTGTTGCGACTTCGATTAAACTGTAATAGATTTCAGCGCGGTACAAGTGCATTTTGAAGTCCTCTGCAGTTTCAGGATTTACCGCAGCTAAATCGATAAATTTGCGCGCTTCTTCCACTGTTTTTTTGGATGGCTCAATGCCGTTTGACATTGGATTGTACTTTTTGTACGTCATGATGGCATCGGTCACATTTTTCTTTTGTGCAAATGATCCGAAAGTCAACGCTGTAAATGCAATTCCAGCAGAGAATTTGATGATGTTTCTTTTCATATTCGTTTAGTTATTCCTTCAAAAAATTAATCTTCGTCGCTTGTTTCAATTTCTGTGCCAAGTTCTTCTGATGCATCCGTCAATGGAATATCAGCGGCATCAATTACTTCGATTTCTTCATCCTCATCTTCCGTTCTCGGAACACGTGCAATTGCTGCAATCGCTGCATTTGATTTCAAGTTGATTAAACGAACACCTTGTGCTGCTCTTCCCATCGTGCGGATTGTGTCCACGTGCATGCGAATGGTTACACCAGATTTCGTTATGATCATTAAATCATCTTCGTCGAATACGTTCTGAATGGAAAGTAATTTACCTGTTTTATCTGTGATGTTCAACGTTTTCACACCTTTACCACCACGATTTGTGATGCGGTAAACTGGTTCTTTGTCTTCCGGATCATTTAAGAAGGTACGTTTTCCATATCCTTTCTCAGAAACAACTAAAATTGTTGAGAAGATGTCTTCCACGCAAATCATACCAATTACGTAATCTTCGTCACTTGTTAACGTTACACCGCGAACCCCAGAAGCATTTCTACCCATTGGTCGAACCGTTGATTCGTTAAAGCGAATGGCGCGTCCTGAACTTGTTGCTAAAACAATTTCGTTCGTTCCATTTGTTAATTTTGCTTCTAACAATTCGTCGTTTTCGCGAATTCCGATGGCATTAATACCATTTGAACGAGGACGAGAATACGCTTCCAAAGATGTTTTCTTTATCACAC
>CAIRMS010000281.1 GCA_903879765.1 uncultured Flavobacteriales bacterium | reverse complement strand
ATAAAAATCAATTGTTTCATATTTACCAAACAAACAACGGGACGTATATTGCAACTCTCGAAAACCATTCCATAAAAACACTGCAAAAAATAGGAGACCAACTGCAGTTTTTTAACTTGCTCAATTCGTACCGCTATCCAATTCAAGCAGATGGGACGCAACTCTTAAAATTTAAGTCCAGAAACGCTTTTGGATTCAGTGTAATCAAAGATCAAATAATTAATACATATGTATTGAAAATAAACAATTAGAACAATCTCTTTTCTGCATAACTCGAAACAAAAACTCTAAAGGTGTACGCCTGCTTGTGTCAAACGATGACCGATGGACCGATGTCCGATCACGGAAAACGAAAAACGGAAAACGATAACCGAACAACGGAAAACGGAAACTAAACCAAACATTTACCTATCTTTGCGGCGCAACCACTAGAATAAGCACTTATGTTGAGACAAGTAAAGATATCCGTTCTAATGGCTGTTTTTAATACCGATTTCTCTTATATAAAAAGAGCAATTGACTCCGTTTTAAATCAGGATTTTCAAGATTTCGAGTTGCTGATTATCGATGATGGCAGTACCCAAAATAACCGCGAAGCCTTGATGCAATACGTGGAGCAACACGAGGATAAAATAATCTACATTCGTCACAGCAATCGCGGACAATCAGCGTCCATCAACCGCGGTGTACTTTACAGCATGGGCGACTACATTACCATCTTGGACAGTGACGATCAATACAAACCAAACCATTTAACGGAGTGCTTGAAAGAAATTGAAAACGTGGATTTGATTTGCTCTACCACCGAAACAATCGTTGACAGCATGGACGATTACTACGTACCCGATAAAAACGACCAAACAAAGCTCATCCATTTAGACGAGGTCATCCTTTTCGGCACCTTGTTCGGAATAAAAAAAGTGTTCACAAGCATCGATTTCAGAAATGGATTCGCAGCAGACGCCGATTTTTATGAAAAGGCTGGAGCTCAATTTCGTGTGAAAAAAGTAGACTTGAGAACTTATATTTATCACCGAAACATGCCAAATAGCATTTGCTCAACGATCAAAAAAGAAAACCTTGTCAATTGTTAATGGATGTCCTTTTCCGATAAGCCCAATTTTTCGTCGAACGGTAACGTTATCATGGCCAGTCACATTACAGGTGTCTATGATGTAAACCGGAATGAAACCCTACACGATGACTCCTATGCATTAGTGCGTGCCTGGGCGGAATCCATTGCCGATAAAGAGCTACACGGAATCATCTTTCACAACAATTTCAGCGCGGAAACCTGTCGGAAATATGAAAATGACTATATTTCTTTTATCCGCGTCGATTACAATCCAGCATTCAATCCGAACGTATTTCGCTATTTTGTTTACCGTGATTTTCTGGAGAAAAACATTCAGTTGTTTGACAATCTTTTCGTAACGGATGTTTCTGATGTTACCCTCATTAATAATCCATTTACCGAAGCATTTTTTACGGAAAATCCAGAGTCCATCTTCTGCGGGGACGAACCGAAAATATTGAATAACGAATGGATGTATGAACATTCCACTCACCTGCGCAACAATATTCCGGACTATGCCGACTATGAAAAGTCCTTCGGTGAAGAAACCCTGCTAAATTGCGGAATCATTGGCGCCAAAGCTTCACTGTTCTTTAAATTCATTCAACAGTTGTGCGACATTCATGAACGAGGAAACCGTGAGAATAAAACGGCTTTCACTGGTGACATGGGAGCATTTAATTATTTGGTTCGAACGAAATTCAACGAAAACCTCAAGCACGGAACACCCGTGAATACTGTTTTTAAAGGCTACGAAAACGATCGCCAAGATTGTTGGTTTCGACATAAATAGGATTTCGCAGAAACCGGATTACCTTAAAAAAACCGTTCCCTTTAACCTTTCCTAAAATAAAAACGCAGTATCTAGCTTCGCTAATTGGACCAATTCGATTCTAAAAGGATTCATGAAAATAGCGGTTCATTCATTTTCTACGTAATTATTTTTTAATTTAAACGTAAACTTATAATGATGAACACAAAACTCACCTTAAATCTGAATGCCGAGATTATTCACGAGGCAAAAACATATGCCAAGAGTCATCAGGTTAGTTTGTCTAAATTGATTGAAAACTACTTGAATTCATTGATCTCTGAAGAAAGCAACGACGAGAATCAAATCTCTGATTTTGTCAAAAGCATGTCCAGCAAAACGAAGCTCCCGGCAAATTTTGATGCTCAAAAGGAACGTTTAATACACCAAGAAAAGAAATACAAATGAGTAGATTGTTTTTAGATACCAATGTCATACTGGATTTATTGGCGCAAACCAATTATTCCGTGATCATCACACGAAACGGAAAAGACTTCAAACATTCCAGCATTCCCGTCATGACTGCGGAAGAATACCTAAAAAGATAGTCACCGTTTTTCAACTAAACGTTCCCACCAGGCATTCAAAATCTTCCTTTGCGGTGAAAAATTGACTTATTCCCCGCATATTTGCGGTGAATAATTAGTATATTTACCGCAAATTGCCTTTTAACATGCCTAAATACATCTACGACCATAGAAACTGGACAACATTCAGTTGGAACGATAAGACCATAAGTGTTGTATTTGGCGAGGTACGTATGATGCAAGGAAAAATCTCCGGACAAATGAATGCATTGGGGTTTACGGAGAAAGAAGAAGCAACCCTTACAGCACTTACTTTGGACGTTGTAAAATCTTCAGAAATAGAAGGCGAATTACTCAACTACAATCAAGTTCGTTCATCCATTGCAACGCGTTTGGGCATCAATTCAGCAGGTCTTATCCCCAGTAATCGTCACATTGAAGGTGTCGTTGAAATGATGCTGGATGCTACTCAGCGACGTACTGAACCTTTAACAGAAAAACGTTTGTTTGGATGGCACGCAGCACTTTTTCCCACAGGATTTAGTGGACCCTACAAAATAGAAGTCGGACACTACCGGACTACCGATGTGCAAGTTGTTTCAGGAGCTTTTGGGAAAGAAAAATTACACTACGAAGCAGTGAAAAGCGAACGGGTTCAAGCAGAAATGGATGCGTTCTTGAATTGGTTTAATCACGACAACACGCTAGATCTCGTTTTAAAAGCTGCCATTGCACACTTTTGGTTTATCATCATTCACCCTTTTGGAGATGGAAACGGAAGAATCGGAAGAGCCTTAACAGATATGCTACTCGCACGCGCCGAAAATAGCGGGGAACGATTCTATAGTATGTCCAGCCAAATTTTACTTGAACGAAAAGCGTATTATGCCGTTTTGCAAAAAGTGCAACACAGCTCTGGAGACATCACGGAATGGCTGAACTGGTTCTTGCCTTGCTTGAAAAATGCGATGCTTGCTACCGAAAAAACGACGCAAAAAATCATGCAGAAAGCCGAATTTTGGAAAGTCCATGAAAAAACAGCCATCAATGAGAGGCAGCGACT
>CAIRMS010000280.1 GCA_903879765.1 uncultured Flavobacteriales bacterium | reverse complement strand
TCTTGCTTTGTGTATTCTGGACACTGTGTATTTTATCAACAGATAAATGCACAATTCTCCGATAATTAACGCCTTGGGTGTAGTTTTTGTTCTAAGTACTGCGCTGTTTCTGTGTTTTTTGCCGCTACCATTTCTTCTGGTGTTCCTTCAAATAGTAAGTGTCCACCTTGTTCACCGCCTGTTGGACCCAATTCAATGATGTGATCCGCACATTTGATTACTTCCATGTTGTGCTCAATGACTAAAATGGAATGTCCACGGTCAATCAAGGCATTAAATGCAATAATCAACTTGTCAATGTCGTAAAAATGCAATCCCGTTGTTGGTTCGTCGAAGATAAATAGCGTAGAAGGCGCTTGCGTTCCTTTTGATAAGAATGATCCAAGTTTGATGCGCTGCGCTTCACCACCACTCATCGTGCTAGAAGATTGTCCGACTTTTAAATAACCTAATCCGACATCGACCAATGGTTGAATTTTCTCGACGATTTTCGCATCTAGACGGTCTTGACCTTCTTTGAAGAATGCCAATGCTTCATCAAGTGTCATCTCGAGAATGTCGTAAATGGATTTTCCGCGGTATTCGATTTCCAAGGTTTCGGATTTATAACGTGTTCCTTTGCAAGCTTCACAATTCAAATGGACATCTGCCATGAATTGCATGGAAACAGTGATGCTTCCTTCGCCTTCACACATCTCGCAGCGTCCGCCTTCTACGTTGAAACTGAAGAAGCCAGGCTTGTATCCGCGCATTTTTGCAAGTTGTTGTCTAGCAAATAGTTCACGTATATCATCGAAAGCTTTAACATAAGTAATTGGATTGCTTCGAGAGGACTTTCCAATGGGGTTTTGGTCCACGAATTCTACGTGTTTGATCGATTTTAAATCTCCTGATATCCCATCGCATTTCCCGATTAAATCCCCGCTTAATCCAAGTTCTTTTCGAATGGATGGGTACAGCAAAGATTTGATTAATGTCGATTTCCCTGATCCAGAAACTCCAGTGATGCACACGAGTTTATTTAAAGGAAAATCGAGTGTCAAGTTTTTTAAATTGTTTTGTCTTGCTCCCGAAAGGGTGATGCGGTTTTTTCCGCTGCGTCTCTTTTGAGGCACGGGAATTTCCTTTATTCCAAGTAAATAGTTAGCTGTTAAGCTATCTTTTGCGTTGATGAGTGCTTTGTAATCTCCTTGAAAAACAACTTCTCCACCGTGTGATCCCGCTAATGGTCCGATATCTAAAATCTCATCGGCTGCCATCATGATTTCTTCTTCGTGTTCCACGACAATGACTGTATTTCCTAGTGCTTTCAGGTTTTTTAGTACTTTGATCAATCGTGCAGTGTCTTTTGGATGCAAACCAATCGAAGGTTCGTCCAAAATGTAAATGGATCCAACAAGGCTGCTTCCCAGGGATGTGGCTAGGTGAATGCGTTGGGATTCTCCACCGGATAAAGTGTTTGCTCCGCGGTTTAGTGTAAGGTAACCGAGTCCAACATCTTGTAAAAAACCAAGTCTTTGTTGTATTTCCGGTAGAATGTGTTTCGATACTTGACGGTCGTAGTCGTTCAAAGAAAGTTCTTGGAAAAACGCGGCTGCTTCGTTGATTGATTTCAGGACAACATCTTGGATCGAACAATCATTTATTTTTACATAAGCAGCGTCTCCACGCAATCGTGTACCCTTGCATTCTGGACAACTTGTTTTTCCGCGGTAGCGAGAAAGCATGACGCGATATTGAATCTTATATGTTTGACTTTCAATGAATTTAAAGAATTTACTTAAACCTTCAAAATAAGTATTTCCTTTCCAAAGTAAGGCATACTGTTCTGGACTTAAGTCCTTGATTGGGCGATGAATTGGGAAGTCAAATTTCTTCGCATTGAAAGTTAATTGATTCAAATATTCACCCATGGAATCGCCTTTCCAGGGTGCGATTGCGCCTTCGTATATGCTGAGGTTTCGATTAGGAAAAACCAATTCTTCATCGATTCCAAGTACCATTCCGTATCCTTCACAGGTTTTGCAAGCCCCGTAGGGATTGTTGAAGGCAAATAGATTGACACTTGGTTCCTGGAAACTCATTCCGTCTAATTCAAAACGGTTACTAAACCATTGAAGCTTTTGCTCTTTATGGTGCAGGATGGCGCAGATTCCTTTTCCTTCTGTGAAGGCAAGTCCAAGTGAATCCGTGCAGCGGTTTAAATTGCTTTCATCCGAGAAATCATTGTTGAAACGATCAATCGCTAAAAGGAATTCCTCATCGAATTCAGAACTTAATAAGTCCTCAATTAATTTAAATGTATCATTTAAGTATACTCTTGTAAAGCCTTGTTTATAAAGTGATTCTAATTTTTGCAAATGTGATTCTGTTTCAAAAAGCGAAACCGGACAAAGAATGGCGATTGCTTCGTTTTTCCAATTCTTACTAAGGAAGTCCACCACATCTTTGATTTGATGTTTTTGTACTTCATTCCCAGAAACGGGTGAATAGGTCTTTCCAACTCTCGCATAAAATAACTTGAGGTAATCGTAGATTTCAGTCGTTGTTCCAACTGTGGATCTCGGATTGCTTGAAATGACTTTTTGCTGAATCGCAATAGACGGAGCAATTCCTTTGATGTATTCCGTTTCAGGTTTGTTTAATTTCCCCAAAAACTGTCGGGCGTAAGAGGACATGCTTTCGATGAAACGTCTTTGTCCTTCAGCGAAAATCGTATCAAATGCCAAACTTGATTTCCCAGATCCTGAAACTCCAGTAATCACCGTCAATTTTCCATGAGGGATTTTTACGTCAATGGATTTCAAGTTATGAACCCTTGCTCCTTTTATTTCTATGCATTTTTCCACCATACAAAAGTAACAGATGAAAAGGAAAGCTGTTCGCATTCGGGCAAAATCTTAAATTATTTCCTACTTTTAGTGCGCTAAACAAACATTCGTATGACCTGGAATTCCCTCTTTCGCAAAAAATCTGTAACCGACATTTTAGAGCAAGTGCGTAAAAACGATGAGAATAGTGATGCACATTCCCTTGGAAAACACTTAAAGGTTAGAGATTTAGCTGCTTTTGGAATTGCGGCAATTATTGGTGCAGGAATTTTCAGCACAATCGGTGAAGCGAGTTCGCAGGGTGGACCAGCTGTTATCTTTTTATTCTTGTTTACAGCAATTGCGTGTGGATTTGCCGCTTTTGCTTACGCAGAATTCGCCTCCATGGTGCCTGTTTCTGGATCTGCGTACACATATTCGTATGTCGCCTTTGGAGAAATCATTGCATGGATCATCGGTTGGGCACTGATCATGGAGTACGCCATTGGGAACATAACGGTCGCCATTTCTTGGAGTGATTATTTCACTAACATGCTCGAAGGTATTCACATTAAAGCACTTGGAATTCCAAAGGGCATACATCTTCCTAGTTGGATTCAAATGGATTATTTGTCCGCGTCGAATGGATTCCACGAAGCGAAAACCTTGTTAACTGCAGGAAAAGAACTAGTCGATTTAGATGGATCTTTAATTCTCGCACGAGAAGCATGGATGAGTGCTCCTCAAATTTTCGGCTTTCATTTGATTTTTGACCTGCCTGCGTTGTTCATCATTGTCTTGATTACCTGGTTGGTGTATCGTGGAATGAAGGAAAGCCGCAATGCATCGAACATCATGGTCGTAATTAAATTAGCAATTATATTATTGGTGATTGGCGTTGGGATGGTTTACGTGGACACGAATAACTGGAGTCCATTCGCGCCAAACGGAGA
>CAIRMS010000279.1 GCA_903879765.1 uncultured Flavobacteriales bacterium | reverse complement strand
GGCCTTGGGTTGATTAGATTTCAATTTCATCTTCACTCCTTAGGTTGAAAGATGAACCAAAACCCTCCTTTAATCAAGTACCCCTATTTGTCTCACACACGCTGACGTCGGACAGTTGGAGCAAGTCCATAGCGTTCCCTAAATCTCGCCTCGTCATACATTTCGCAAGCGGCTAGTTTGGCATACTCCAAGTCATGTTGCTTGGTGCTCATCACATGCCAGCGCCTGTCGTACAGCTTGAACCGGACTTGCCATATGGTGCTGTCAGCCCGTTTATGTAGGACCACAGCACCGTCCCTTAAATAGACGCTTTTGAAAGTGAGGGGCTTGGCACCAACAAGTTTTAGGTGGTGTATGTTTTTAGTAAAATATACTCTACCCGATCGTGGCATTGGCTACCCCCAAAAATGCAACCATAACTTCGGAGCGGTTAGTTGGGCAACCGATTATGTAATGTCGTTTAAAACGACAGTTGATCACTTTGAAAAGGCTGAATAAACTATTAGATATCTACTCTTCAAGTATGTCAAATTAATATAAAATTCATCTTATTACCAATACCTCGCGTTTACTATATTATGGCCAACGATCCAAACACCTATTACGCCAAGCCCAATGAAGTTGTAGACGGCTCTAAGCTACCTTCCAACATTACAAATATACAAGGTGCTGGTGGGAATATTGTTACTTTGGTAAATAATCAAAGCTATCTTGCTGGTCCTGGAAATAATAATATAACGACAACTGGTGGATGGTCAAATTACTTATTTTGGTATGCCTCTGGGAATGTAAGTATCAACCTTAAAACCGGAGTTGTGGCGAACAATGGCTTTGGTGGTGTTGACACAATATCCAATTTAAAAAATGTTATGACTGGTGGTGGGTTATCAAGCTCAACTCTTATCGGTGATGAAAAAGATAATCAGTTTTGGATGCTAAGTGATAACAATACTCTTGTTGGAGGTGGTGGTTCAGACACAATTACTTTCTACCAAGCTGACTATGCAAATTACAGTTGGACATCTAATTCGGATGGAAGTTTGTCTGTTAAAAATAAACAATCTATTAAATCAAATTATTTAACAGGTGTAAGCTATGCGCAATTTGGTAATGCTGTATTAGATTTACGGAATCCGAATACAATTAAAAGTTACATTTCTGATCAAATTAAATCTTATTATTTTGCAGGGTCAACTATAAATATTCCAATTACAACTAGTAATGTTGTAATTGGAACACAAATTGGCTGGCATCTAAATAGAAAGTCTCCAAACTATAATAATAATAATGAGTTTGGAAGTATATCCGTAGGCACAAATGGTAACGCCATAATAACAATACCGACTAGTTCGACAATCCTAAGTAAAGAGTCATTTCAATTTCACTTTAATTTTGATAATGCAAATAGCTGGTCTCAAAATCAAACTATAAACCTTATACCCTCTGCTAAGCTATTTGCGAGTAACTTACAAATCAATTCTGGCTCCGTTGAAACATTCACCATTTCAACCCAACTTCCTGCAGGCGAAAAGTTTGACTACACATTAAGTGGGGTAACAACTAGCGATGTTCCAAGCGTTCCTTTAACAGGAACCTTAACTGCAGACGCAAACGGTAGTGCAACTTTAACCGTACCCATTGTTGCTTCCAAGAGCTATCAAGGTGACAAGAAGTTAACTCTGACTGCTGGTGGTTCTACATCCACTGTCTCGGTGATAGATACAACACCAAAAGATCCCAATACCTTTTATGGAACAGGTGGGGATGACACCATAGACGGAAGTAAATTTCCATCGAATTACACTATCAGACCTGGCTCTGGAAACGATACAGTTTACCTCGATAAAAATCAAACATATGTTAGTAACTACGGCAATAAAAAAATTATCGGATTGGTTGGAGATGGTCATTATGCATTTTTTGATGCCATACAAACCGTTAATGTTAATTTACTTACTGGCGTGGTTTCAAATAACGGTTTTGGTGGGCAGGATACTGTCAGTGGAATCAACGTTATCCAAACGGGAAGCAACGGCTCAACCCTAGTGGGTAATGCATCAGATAATTTTTTTGTGATTGGTGGCGGAAATAATAATGTTACCGGGAACGGAGGAAACGATACTGCAACTTATTGGCAAACAAATAGCAATCAATGTGTTCTTTCCTTGCGTCCAGACAAAGGCATCAATGTCATTAATAACAAGACCAATACACAAGATGTCCTTTATGGAATTACCACCATTCAGTTTGATGATAAAAATATTTCTACAAGCTCAATAACTGCTGCACCTGTTGTTATAGTATTTGACACTTTCGATGGCACATACCTAAGCATTCCCCAAGTGGTTGTGGGGGCTACCAGTTACATCAATGTTGTGGTAACAGTTAAAAGTGTTGTAACCATTGGCAGTGGAAGCCCTAACAATAGCTTTGATGTCTACAACTCTGGCAACAATCAACTGAGTATTCCATCAGTCAAAGTTGGTACAGCCATGTACAGCAATTGTGTCATTACCGTAGGTTCAGTTATTTCAATCAATGGTGTACTTGTTAATCCCACCCCCACACCTAGCAATCCAGGTTCAGGATCAAATACTGGTGGAACTCCAACACCGACTGGTCCAGTTGTAACTTTAACCAGTACGACACCCGTCAATAAGACCACAAACGTTCAACCGACAGCTGACATTGTGTTCAAGTTCTCGGAAAGTATTATTCCTGTTTCAGGCAATATCACGCTTGTTGATCCAAGTGGTAAGCAAGACTCATTTGATGTAAATGTAAATCCACTCATTAAAATATCAGGCAATCAACTTACATTCATCCACAACAACTTTTACCAAGACTCTGGAAACTACTCCATTGTTATTCCCACGAATGTAATTCACGGGGTATCAGGCAACAACTTTCCAGGGGTCACTTTAACTGTTGGCATCGTTGGCATCGCCACGCTCAACTCAAGTAACGACGGTGGTGGTGGAGGCGGTGGAGGAGGCGGTGGTGGTGGCGGTTAATCCCTGGAACAAGCTGTCGTTTTAAACGACACCCTCAAATCCGAAATTTCAACCCCAAAAAACCGCCCCCACGGTGTGAATGACAACCCGTTCTCAAACGAATGGCAGCTATGAGGTTCAAAACTGTCTGACGTCAGCGTGTGTGAGACAAATAGGGGTACTTGATTAAAGGAGGGTTTTGGTTCATCTTTCAACCTAAGGAGTGAAGATGAAATTGAAATCTAATCAACCCAAGGCCACTGCAGAGCAGGTGGTCAAAGACATC
>CAIRMS010000278.1 GCA_903879765.1 uncultured Flavobacteriales bacterium | reverse complement strand
TCTTGGAAAAGCAAAAGAGGTAACTGAAGCGATTACGAAAGGAATCGATGATGCAAAAAAGAACTTAATTAAAGTTCCGATCCTTAGAGGAACTGTTCCTCATGCTCAAAAAGGTAAATTTGGTGGCGCAGAAGTGTTTTTGAAGCCAGCAACTGAAGGTACTGGAGTAATCGCCGGTGGTGCGATGCGTGCAGTATTGGAAAGTGTAGGTATCCATAACGTACTAGCTAAATCACAAGGTTCTTCTAATCCACACAACGTTGTAAAAGCAACGATTGATGCATTAGCGAACATGCGTGATGCAGTTGCAGTTGCTCGTCAAAGAGGAATTTCATTAGACAAAGTATTCAACGGTTAATCTTTAGGAAATGGACACGATTAAAATAAAACAAGTAAGAAGTGCAATTAAACGTCCAGCTGATCAAAAAGCAACGATTAAAGCGCTAGGATTTCGCCGCTTGAACCAAGTTGTAGAAAAAGTGGCAACTCCTCAAATTATGGGAATGGTGAATAAGGTGAAACACCTCATTCAAGTAGTGGATTAATATTCAGACGAAGAAAAATGGAATTACATAAACTAACACCTGCTTCAGGTTCAGTAAAAAAAGTTAAACGTATCGCACGTGGACAGGGTTCTGGTCACGGTGGAACGGCAACACGTGGACACAAAGGAGCAAAGTCTCGTTCAGGTTACAAAACTAAAATTGGTTTTGAAGGTGGACAAATGCCTTTGCAACGTCGTGTTCCTAAATTCGGTTTCAAAAATATCAACCGAGTAGAGTATAAAGCAATTAATTTGGATATTATCGAGAATTTAGCAACTGTTAAAGGAATCGTTGAAATCACTCCAGAAGTATTAAAAGCTAATGGTCTACTATCTAACAATGAACTAGTTAAAGTTCTTGGAAGAGGTGAGTTAAAATCGAAAGTAAGCATCTCTGCTAATGGGTTTTCAACAACTGCAATTGCAGCAATTGAAGCTCAAGGTGGTACATGTAACAAAATCTAACTATCTTTGCACGCTCATAAATGAAACGATTTATACAAAATATTCAAAACATTTGGAAGGTTGAAGAACTACGTAAGCGTATTATCTTAACCTTAGGACTGATACTTGTTTACAGAATCGGGTCATTTGTCATCATTCCTGGTGTCAACTACGAGGCGTTAACAACTAAAAGTAGCGACCAAAACCTGTTAGAAACATTGTTATCTGTTTTCTCCGGTGGTGGATTTACCCATGCCTCTATCATGGCCTTAGGTATTATGCCATACATCAGTGCATCTATCATTATGCAGTTATTGGGGATGGCTGTACCAGCCGTTCAAAAAATGCAAAATGAAGGAGAATCAGGAAGAAAGCAAATTAACAACTACACAAGAATTCTTACGATTGTCATTTGTGCGCTTCAGGCACCAAGTTATTTATCCTTGTATGTGGATCAAAAACAAGCCATGCCCGCAGACGCATCTACATTTTGGTGGACTCAAACAATCCTTATTTTAATTGCAGGATCTATGTTTGCTGTATGGTTAGGTGAAAGAATTACAGAAAAAGGAATTGGAAATGGAGTGTCTTTATTAATTACAGTAGGAATTCTTTCAAGATTACCAGGTGCATTTTTTGCGGAATTTGGTAAATCAGTAGAAGCTGGTAATTTAATTAGATTAGTCTTGGAAGTAGTTTTCTTCATGTTAATCATTCTTGTTACAATTTTGATTGTACAAGGTGTAAGACGAATTCCGCTTAATACAGCAAAACGCATTGCCGGCTCTAGAGCAGTAGAAGATATCAATGGAGCAAGAAACTATTTGCCTATTAAAGTGAACGCGAGCGGTGTCATGCCAATCATTTTCGCTCAAGCAATCATGACTATTCCAATGATGGTATATTCAAGTGCTACAGGTGGGAAAGGCGAAGGTGGTTTCTTACAGCAAACGCTTGGTGATCCATACGGTTTCAGTTACAATCTTTTGCTTTGTATACTTATCATTGTATTTACGTATTTCTACACGGCAATTATGATTAATCCAAACAAGATTTCTGACGATTTGAAAAAAAGTGGTGGATTTGTGCCGGGTGTGCGTCCAGGTGAAGAAACAGCTGAACACATCGATTCAGTTGTGTCTCGAATCACATTCCCAGGATCGCTATTCTTAGCCTTAATCGCTGTTTTACCTGCTGTTGCGAAACTTGCTGGAGTAAATGACGGATTTGCAATGTTCTTTGGAGGTACATCAATTCTGATTATGGTTGGTGTAGTTTTGGATACTTTACAGCAAATTGAAACTTATCAATTAAATAGAAATATGGATAGCCTTATGGACGGAACAAGAGTTAGAGGTCGTAGAGGTGCAAACGAATTCTCCGGAATGTAATATTATGGCTAAACAATCATCAATAGAACAAGATGGAACAATTCTCGAAGCTTTGCCAAATGCAATGTTTAGAGTTGAGTTAGAAAACGGGCACGTCATTACCGCTCACATTTCCGGGAAAATGAGAATGTTTTATATAAAAATTCTGCCTGGAGATAGAGTGAAAGTAGAAATGTCTCCGTATGATTTATCAAAAGGAAGAATATCATTTAGATACAAATAATAAATT
>CAIRMS010000277.1 GCA_903879765.1 uncultured Flavobacteriales bacterium | reverse complement strand
TGTTCAAGACCCTGTAAACAAGAATGCGAAAATTTCATTTAAAGCAATTGATTTAGGTACAGGAGAAAAAATAGCTGATTTTCATGCTGAAACACCACTTGTTGCGGCATCAACAATGAAACTTTTTTCTACTTCAACAGCCCTTGAAATGCTTGGGGGTGATTATCAATTATCCACAAGAATTTACATGGATGGATTCATCGATAAAGACAGTGTGTTGCATGGGAATATTTGGATTCGTGGAGGAGGTGACGTTGGATTGGGTAGTAAGTATTTTTGTAAGGAAAATCAAGAATTAAATTTTTTACAAGCCTGGACAGATTCCTTAAAATCAAAGGGAATCAAGTTCATTGAAGGAGCACTGATTGCGGATGCTTCTGAATTCGGTTATGAAGGTACGCCAGCAACCTGGAGTGATGGTGATGTCGGGAATTATTATGGTGCTTTCGCTGGTGGATTAAATTTTTACGATAACACAGTGAAACTTCAATTCAAAACAGGCGCTGCTGGTTCCAAGGCAGTCTTTTTGAATGCATATCCAATTATAGATGGTTTTCAACTTGAAAACAAAGCGCTTTCCGCGAATGTAGGTTCTGATCAAACCAGTATTTATGGTGATGCATTTGTTTATCAACGTAAAATCACGGGGAGTATTCCGTGTAATCGTTCAAGTTATACGGTGAAAGGAAGTATGCCGGACCCTGAATTTCAATTAGTACAAGAATGGCTCAAGGTTCTATTGAAAAACAACATACAAGTTGAAGACGGTGCCAAAGGATATCGAACAAATCAAAAAGAACTTCATGCGAATGGATATGAGAATAAATTCTTGCTCTTTGAAATAAATAGTAAAACCGTTCAAGAAATCGCGTATTGGACAAATTTAAAAAGTGTGAATTTATTTGCAGATGGATTATTACATGCCATTGCTTATCACGAAAAAGGAGATGGTAGTACGAAAGTAGGCCTTGAGATTTTAACAAATTATTGGATGTCAAAAATTGACATGAAAGGAATGATCATGAACGACGGATGCGGATTGTCAAGGTCAAATGCGATTTCAGCGAATCATTTTTGCCAGCTATTAAACTACATGTATAAATCGAAGACATTCGAGGAATTCAAATCTACTTTGCCAATTGCAGGTAAAACGGGAACTGTAAAGTTTGTTTGCGTAAATGGTGCCGCTCAAGGACGAGTTTACATGAAAAGCGGTACGTTGAAAGGAGTGAAAGCCTTCTCTGGTTATGTGTATTCAACATCTGGGAAAGTTTTAGCTTTCTCGCTTTGCGCCAATAATTTTTCTTGTTCCAGTGAAACGGAAGTGGCTAAAATGGAGAAAATATTGAACGCATTAGCGCAATATTAATCCTTCAGTTCAAATTCCACAATAGATTTCCAGAAGCTTTCAATGCTAATATTAGCACAAACTAACATCTGAGGGACAATACTCGCTGTTGAGAAACCTGGAGTTGTGTTGACTTCAATCACATATGGAACATCCTTCACAATCATAAAGTCGATTCTTGCGATGGAGCGAAGTTGCATTAATTGATAGATTTTTTTCGCTCGTTCCTGAACTTGAATGCTAATTTCAGGTGTAATGCGCGCAGGAGTAATTTCTTGAGATTTGCCGTTGTATTTTGCATCGTAATCAAAGAATTCATTTTCAGAAGCAATTTCCGTTAATGGTAAAGCTTGAAGTCCATCGGCTGTTTGGTAAACGCCACAAGTCACTTCTGTTCCATCTAAAAAAGACTCAAGCACAACTGTTTTTCCCTCGTTAAACGCGTTTTGTAAAGCCTCATTCAGTTCTGAAGGTTGCTTCACTTTTGAAATCCCATAACTTGATCCAGAGTCAGATGGCTTAACAAAAATGGGCAGTCCAAGTGTTTCAATTATTTCAGAATGAGAACGCTCGTTTATGTCACTTAAAAAAATTGATTTTGCAACTGGAATATCAAATGCGCGCAGAAATTGATTGCAATACCATTTGTCAAAGGACAAAGAGGATGCGAGTGGTCCGGAATTAATGTACGGAATTTCGTGCATGTCTAAAAGTGCTTGAATTTTCCCATTTTCACCCGGATTTCCATGAATGTAAACGAGGCCCGCATCGATGGAGTAGTGATTGCCGTGAAAAACGAATCCACCCGTATTTAAGTCAAAAGGGATTGATTCTCCTTGATAATCAACAAGCCAATTCTCCTTAGTAACAGTAATTTTGACGACTTCGTAATTCTTCGGGAAGTTTTCCTGGATGGTATTTGCACTTAAGATGGAAATCGCATATTCAGACGAAAATCCCCCACAAAATAAACCAATTCGTTTCATAGCTACTCTTTAAGTAACGAAGGTAGTATTTAGTTGTTGATTCGAAATTAGGTGAGAATAAAAGTTATTATACAACGGATTGTTAAAACAGAATTTTGAAAAATTCGTACTTTCGCAAACAATGCGCTTCATATACTTCAATTTTAATATTTTCTTGAATTATTCGCTTCGAATGTATTTTCGGAAAATCCGATTGGTTAATCCAACCAAAAAGTTTTTCGGCAGTACGATTTATGTGAGTAATCACGCCTCGGCATTCATGGATCCATTAATTGCATCCGTATTGAGAAGGCCGATTTTATTTTTCATGACGAGGTCAGATATTTTTTCGAAGTGGAACCATCCTTTTTTATCAAGTGCACACATGATTCCTATTTACCGTCAACATGACGGTGGAAATGCGGCTGAAAACAACAAGGCTTCCTTTCGAAAAGCGACTGAAATTCTTGCTAGTAAAAGAAACTTGTTGATTTTTGGTGAAGGAATGACAGATGATGTTTTTGAAAGACGATTGAAGCCATTAAAAAAAGGCGCGCTCAGAATTGGGTTCACCGCACTAGAAGCTACAAATTGGAAGACGGAAATTAAACTTGTTGGACTTGGATGTAATTATGCAAATCCCAATGAAATGCGAAGCGATTTATTGATTGCTGAGTCAGAACCGATTATTTTGAATGAATACCGTGAACAGTACGAGGAGAATCCTTCAAAAACCATTAATGAATTAAACCGGATTTTAGAACAGAGACTTGCTGGAGAAATTACGCACATCGAATTAGATCAGGATTTTGATTTTCATGAACAAGTGATGAAAATAACACGTAAAGGAATGGATCCTCACTGTTTTGATGAACATGTTTCATT
Organism: uncultured Flavobacteriales bacterium; assembly: GCA_903879765.1. Lineage (GTDB taxonomy): Bacteria > Bacteroidota > Bacteroidia > Flavobacteriales_D > Crocinitomicaceae > UBA952. The sequence goes on along the minus strand of CAIRMS010000277.1, from coordinate 5,134 downwards.
AGAAAATCGATGGAAATATTCTCAAGATTTGGCAAATTACATCAATCAATTTAAAGGGGAGTATCCTCAAGAAGTCACACACCTAAAACAAGAAATAGCGAACTATTTTCAATTGCTGAAAAAAGAAGGACTGACAGAGGGTCATTTTTTTCAAAGCAAGCAAAAATCATCCTTTTTTCAAGTCTTATTGTTTTTAGGATTGTCGCCTATTGCATTACTGGGTTTTTTCCACGCTTATGTACCTTATATTTTAGTGAAACGATTTGTGGAGAAAACATTCAAACGTAAAGTATTTTGGTGTTCGACCAAAATGGTTTTAACGATGTTCGCCATGTTGTTGATGAATTTACCTTTACTTTTTATTGCACCAAATCTTTTTGACCTTAGTTTCCTAGTTGTTTTTAGTTACTACCTCAGTATAGGATTATTAAGTCTTGTTTGGTATGAATGGAGAAGAGCACTAATCAATTGGAAAAGTGTGCGAAATGCAAAAAAATGCAACGCTTCCGATATACTTTGGAACAAAAGAGAGGCGTTGGTTAATCAAATTCAACAGGTGGTTGAACTAAACAATAATTGAAAAAACTTGTTTTAAAACAGCATGGAAAATATAACTGACCAATCAACCATTCGAATCAAAAAGCCGAAATGGCTACGTGTAAAATTGCCCACAGGAGAAAATTACCGTACCGTACGTGGTTTAGTGGATCAACATAAATTACATACCATTTGCGAAAGTGGAAGCTGCCCAAATATGGGAGAATGTTGGGGGGAAGGAACAGCAACGTTCATGATCCTCGGGAATATTTGCACCCGTTCATGCGGTTTCTGCGCCGTTCAAACCGGAAAACCAGAAGAAGTAGATGAGTTTGAACCTGGAAGGGTAGCGAATAGTGTGAAAATCATGGGAGTGAAACATGCCGTGATAACTTCGGTAGATCGCGATGATTTAAAGGACGGCGGGTCTGATATATGGGCACAAACTGTTCGTGCCATTCGTCATCAATCACCAGGAACGACATTGGAAACATTAATTCCCGATTTTGCTGGGAAATGGGAGAATTTAGAAGTGATCATTCAGGTAGCTCCCGAAATTGTATCTCACAATTTAGAAACGGTGCGTCGTTTAACGAAGCAAGTGCGCATTCAAGCAAAATACGATCGAAGTTTAGAAGTCTTATTCCGCCTAAAAAAAGGAGGGATGAGAACCAAGTCAGGTGTCATGCTTGGGCTAGGTGAAACGGAGGATGAAGTGATTGAAACCATGCAGGATTTAAGATCTGTAGGCGTAGATATTTTAACCCTAGGACAATACCTACAACCCACACCAAAACATTTGCCCGTTTTTGAATTTATTGAACCTGTGCAATTTGAAAAATACCGCATCTTAGGATTGGAAATGGGGTTCAGATTTGTTGAAAGTGGTCCACTTGTCCGTTCTTCTTACCACGCGGAAAAACATTTGTTTGATTGAGTTGTTTAATATTTGGATTGAAATGTAAATAATATTTTTTTTGAGGTTAAATTTGTATTAATTTTAAGGAATATTGCTTATTTTGGCAGTCATATTTAGTAAAGTAAAAAAATAGTCTATGAATAAGAAAGTCTATGTGTTTGGTTCTCTGATGTTTGCAGGTATCGTTGCTGCTGCAGTCGGTGCTTTATCGTTATTTCCATCAGAAGGAAAATATAAACAAGAAAGTTTGAATTCATTGCAAGAGCAATCTTCGGATGATGCGATGGCGTGGTTAAGAGCTCGCTACATCGATGTTACCACTGGTCAACCAGTTTCCTCAGAGAAATTGGCTCAAATTGACGGACAAATTCGAAAAATGAAGAAATCCAAATCGATTGTTTTTGAATCGATGGGTCCAGATAATATTGGTGGACGCACACGTGCCATTCAACCAGACAGATCAAACATCAACCGTTTGTGGGCAGGTGGTGTTTCCGGCGGATTATTTGTTTCTTCCAATAAAGGAAATACATGGGACCGAGTTGAGTCATATGTAGCTGCTGGAGGAAATCCATTTATCTCTTCCATGACTCAAACGATAGACAACACAGTTTTTGTTGCAACCGGATCGAACAATGAAGGTTGGAACGGAAATGGAGTTTGGTATTCAACAGATTTTGGAACAACTTGGGCATCTATTCCAGGTATGTCAAGCTGTACTGAAGTGGTAAGTTCGAATGCTGACAATTATGTTTGGTTGGCTACTGCTACAGGTTTGAAAAAATGGAAATTAGGTGATACAGCCTTGACATCAGTAACTATTTCTGGTGCGAACGGAGGTTGTGCAGCGTTGCAAATGTCAAAAGATGGAAACGTTGTTGTTGCTTCTTTCGGAGCAAACAAAACATATGTTTCCGCGAATGCAGGTGTTTCATTTGTCGATAAATCAGGGACAGCAGCCAATAATTTAGTTCCGAATGGTGCGGCTCGTATTGAGTATGCGATTTCTCCTATTAAAAACTCTTCAAATCACTATTCAATTTATGCTGTTCGAACAAATAGCAACTTGATGAGTATGCATGTTTCTCATAACGATGGTGAAACATGGAGTCAGTTTGTAGGAGCATCGGCACCTCCAAATGAGTTTGACATCTACAGAAATCAAGGTACATACAACTCAATCGTTTCAGTGAAACCTACAGATCCTGAAATGATCTTGATTGGTGGAATCGACATTTGGAAATGGAAACAAATGGTGAACAATCCACCGCAAGGAGGTTTTGAGAAAATCAGCCAATGGTTTGTTTCTCCAAATTCTCCAATCTATGCTCACGCTGACAATCATGAGATGAAGTGGGATGCTAATAATCGCTTGTATATTGGTAATGATGGTGGTATTGGTGTATCAAATAACTTTGGAGAAACTTGGTACCCTTCAAATAGAGGTTACAACGTTACTCAGTTTTACGGAATTGCTTTTGATAGAACAGGAGCAGTTATGGGTGGGACTCAAGATAATGGAACTTTGTACAATGACTTTAGTTTGTCAACACCACAAGAGTTTAGAGAAGTGAATGGTGGAGATGGATTTGAATGTGAGATTTCATATTTTAATCCGAGAGTAATGTTCTCAACCATTTACTACAATTCTATTTCTCGTTCTGGTGACAAAGGTCAAACGTTTACTTCTTTCGTTCCTTCTTTGCCTGCATCGTATGATCCTGCTGGAACAGACGCTAGTCCAAATCACCCTTTTCACTCTGAAATTTTCCTAGCTGAAAACTATGACTTGAATTCTCAAGATTCCGTTACGTTAATTCCTACTAAAACGTATGCAGCAGGTTCCATAATCCGTGTTCCTTCTTTGTCATCAGGAGATTCAATTACATTCGTAGCTCCAACAGCTTATTATTTTGATGATACCTTGGCTTGGACTCCATCTTTAACGGTTGGCAACGAGAATTTTGGATTAAATGCTGCGACAGGTGAAACGGTTTCCATGGGAAGCGACACGGTAATTTACAACGTTGCTTGGGACACTGTTCGTGTACAAGATCCTTATCAATCTTGGTTCCTTGTTTATGTTAATGCAAATAATGGAGAACTTTGGGGAACTAGAAATGCATTGAGATTGGCTGTTACTAGTCCTCAGTGGGTTTGTATTGCGAAAAACATCGGAGGTGGAACGTTTAACTCAGTTGATGTTGAATTTTCTAGAGATTTAAATCACTGTTATGTTAGTTCAGGAAATGGTATTTGGAGAATTGATGGATTAGGTTCTGTTTATACAAGCGATCCGAACTTCGTGTCAAAAGTTGGGTACGTGACTTCTGGAGGAACAACATCCAATCCTACATTTACCACCGCGACGAAAATCACTTCTACTTCTTATGAAGGAATCGCAGTTAATCCGAACAACGGTAATGACATCATTTGTTTCGCTGGTTTTGGCGGTGTGAATCGTCGTAGTGTTAATGCGAACGTAACCACACCTTCGTTTACAGCGTTGACAGCAATTACTACTCCTGGCGTTGCATGTTACGATGGAATTATCGACCGTAATAATTCAGATGTAATCGTTGTTGGTACATCAAGTGGTGCATTCATCTCAACAAATGGTGGAGCTTCTTGGGAGAATTCGTCCGCAGGATTTGAAGGAACCCCAGTTTATGAAGTTCGTCAGTCTTGGAGATCGTTTGACGAAGGAAATGATCGTCCAGGTGAAATCTACTTGGGTACTTTTGGACGTGGAATTTGGCGAACTACAGCGTTCTTAGGAATGGGTGAAAATGGTTCAACGGAAGGTAACGTGAAATTTGATTCTAAATTGAAAACGTATCCGAATCCAACACGCGACAATACAACGGTAACGTTTGAATTGGCAAATGCAGGAATGGTAGAGATTCAAGTTTATTCAATAACAGGTCGTTTGGTGAAATCCATTAGAAAATCAATGGATGAAGGAACAAACGCACTTCAAATTGATGGAGATAACCTTTCAAATGGAACATACATCGTGAAATTCAGTTCAGGTAAACAATCTGAAACAGTGAAATTCATCAAAATGTAATTTCTGTATAAAGAATTAAAAGGCGGCCAATTGGTCGCCTTTTTTTTAGCGCAATTTTTCAGTGATTACTTGTTTTAAAGATGACCAATCAATTATGTTGCTTTGATAACAATGACCAAAATTAGATTTAAAAAATAAGATCTCTTTCGCCCCTCTAATTAGTGTACCTTTAACCAAACAATCATTATCTAATGCTCGATAAATCACACAAACATATCACTTGTTCGACCTGTGTTGGAAGAAAAAATTCTCTATTAGGATCTTTGTGCAATGAAGAGATGGAGCATGTCAATGCGCACAAGGCTTGTAATTACTATAAGAAACACCAATCTTTGTTTTTAGAAGGCTCCTTTCCAAGAGGTGTTTTTTGCATCAATGAAGGAATGGTGAAGGTTTTTCAGCGTGGGGACGAAGGTAAGGAGCAAATCATTCACATTGCAAAGTCAGGTGAAATGGTTGGATTTAGATCGATGTTTAGTGAAACACCTTACCGTGTTGCTGCTGAAACGTTAGAGGAAAGTAACATTTGTTTTATCAGCAAGGACGATTTTCTTAACATGATGGATTCCAATCCAGTATTGCGAAACGGAATCATCAAGGAACTTTCA
>CAIRMS010000276.1 GCA_903879765.1 uncultured Flavobacteriales bacterium | reverse complement strand
TCAGCGCATAGAATGGAAGCCAACTTTTGATTTCTATATCGCGATTCGACAAACACATATCCAAGTTCAAAGATGTATTTCGAAGGATTCAAATAGGTCAGTGCTTTGCTAAAAACTTCATTGATATAATACGTTTCTGGGATTTTAATACTGGTTGTTGCCATGATGGAATCCCCATCTTTAAAATAGGCTGTTAATGCGGAGGAATAAAGTCGGTTTTCTACCAAGCTAGCATTCGCCTCATTGCCTTTTATAATGAGCCCTTGAATCTCAATCTGATCTTTTTCTGACATTTCTCGGTAGGTGCCGATATATAAATCCATGAAGTTAAATTTTCAGCAAACATAGTGTCCTTTCAAAAGCTTTTGAATACAGAATTGTGAAATTAAAGTGAATAAAAAGTTAAGTATTTTGATATCAATATTGTATAAATATCCTCCATATTTTATTACGATTAATAAATGATTAAACACCTGAATTAACATAAATTTTACACTGGGTTTGAATTATATTTAGGGGAAAATTATTAAGTAGTTGCCTAACTTTTATTTAAATGAAATATATTAGAATCAGGAAGGTGGGATTTCGAAATTATCAAGATGGTTTCGAGTTTATAAAATACGAGAGGTGTGAAAACGTCTGTTTCGAGTATTTGGAAGAAAAAGAGTTGCTCGTAATCAAATTTAATTTGCAAGAAATCGATGGGGTTACCCTTGAAAATAAATTGATCAGCCATGATTATAAAACGTTTATGAAAAAGTGGAAATTGTTTTTATTAAACGAAGATTATTTTTTTGATTTAGCAGATTTTAGCCGAAAATAAATTCAGATGAAGGCGAAAATAATATCAATTGCAAACCAAAAAGGCGGCGTGGGCAAAACCACCACCGCGATAAATTTGGCTTACAGCTTAGCCAGTTTAGGAAAAAAAGTATTAATTATCGACATCGATCCACAGGCCAACAGCACTTCCGGTTTGGGTCTGGATCCAAGCACCTGCGAATACACCATTTATGATATTTTATTGGGTAGAATTGAAATCAAAAGTGCCATCGTCTCTTCATTGTTTGAAAATCTTGATTTAATTCCTGCCGATATTAATTTAGTCGGTGCTGAAATAGAACTCATTAATTCCATTAGTCGGGAAACCATTCTGAAAGAGCACCTAGAGAGTATTCGTGGTCATTATGAGTATATATTTTTAGATTGCTCTCCTTCCCTAGGTTTATTGACCATCAACAGCCTAACCGCCTCAGACACAGTCATCATTCCTGTTCAATGCGAATATTTTGCACTCGAAGGATTGGGGAAATTAATGAATACGATTAAAATTATTCAAACAAGGTTGAATACTAATCTGAATATTGAAGGGATTTTGCTCACCATGTTTGACACTCGGTTAAACTTATCGAATCAAGTTGTTTCTGAGATCTGTAAACATTTTAAAAATTTGGTTTTTGACACCATCATTCCACGCAATATTCGCTTAAGCGAATCTCCTAGTTTCGGAATTCCAGTCATGTTACATGACCCTTTAAGCATCGGATCTAAAAGTTACATCAACTTGGCTAAAGAGATTTTAAAAAGGGCGGAAGTTAAAGTTTAGTTTCATGGATAGTGGAGGATCAATCATTGGTCCATTTTCTACTGGTTATTTAGCGGATATAGTTTAATTCTTGCGAGCTTAAATTAACAAATCATTTTCTTATTGTTAGTAAATATTAACCCATTTGTTATATAATCATTAAATGAATTTTATCACTCTAATCTTATCTGGATGGTCGCTAAATTTATAGTAATCATTTTGGTATTTTATGTTAGGCAAAAAGAAAATTCTATTTTTAACTGGGTCGATTAATCAGACGATCCAAATGCATTCCATTTCAAAATTTTTGCCTCAGTTCGATTGTTATTTTAGCCAATTTTTCTCGGAAAACTTTTTCATATCAAAAGCCATCGAATGAGGTATTTTG
>CAIRMS010000275.1 GCA_903879765.1 uncultured Flavobacteriales bacterium | reverse complement strand
TCCACTATTCATATTTTCTATTTAAACTGTTTTAAAGCCCTCAAAGTTACCCAATTTGAACAACATAACTCGCCATTCAAGTGGGTTTAAAACATACCCATAAGATTCTTTCATAAAAAAGAAAAAGAGCTAAAATGAACGTTCATTATCTTTTGGTTTTCTCCTCTTAACCTACACGAAATACACTCTATTTTATGGGAAAACTTTGAACCCTAAGAAGTGCAATTACACAATTGTTCAGTAGCGAATTTTCCTTAGGTTGCAGTGAAAGATTTACATACAGACAAAATTAGTTCGTATTTTGGCGGGATCTAGTCAAAAGTGATTTAAAATTGACTCATGATATTTATACTTCATTAAGGTCCTCAAAACTAAATATTTTCTTACTTTTAGTGAAAAAAAATATGAATCCACTTTTACAACAAAACTTATTTCTAATTAAGGAACATATTGGAATGTTCAAAGCTGCAAATAACTTTGATATTTACAATCCTGAAACAGGTGAACAAATGATGACCTGTCGGGAAGAAAAATTGGGCTTTTTCACCAAAATGTTTCGTTTTACGAAATATAAAATGATGACACCTTTCCATGTGGAAATTAAAGATTTATCTGGAGCTCCCGTTATAAACATCACCCGTAAATCTTCTTTTTTAGGATTTGCATTAGTGAACATATTGGACGAAAATGGAAATATGGTAGGTTCAATGAAACGCAAATTCAGACTCGGTGGAGCAAAACTTGAGTTAAACGATGTGAATGGACAAAACCTATGTACCCTAAAAGGTAATTTCATTGGTTGGGACTTCAAAATCTCGAAAGATGAACAAGAATTGGCAAGTATCAGTAAGAAATGGGCTGGAATTGGCAAGGAATTATTTACTTCCGCTGACAACTACATTTTATCAATAAATGAAAACGTTTCCGGAAATGACCCATCACGTATGCATATGCTCGCTGCAGTACTTTGTATCGACTTCTTGTTAAAAGAGAATTAAAAAAGATTTTCTCCCTGTTAAATCAAAATTTATTTTTATTCATTTAATACTGAATTATAAGATGAAAAATATCATGCTTTCTACCATCCTATTACTGACAAGTAATGTTTTTGCACAAAAATTTATAGGCATTCCTTTTCTTGATAAGTGCATAAAAATGAGTCCTTGTGACTTGTGTGACACCAAAAACCCAAAAACGATTGCCTATATGGATTCCATTGAAGTTCAACTTGAGAAAATAAATTCCAATAATGAGTCGAATTGGCAAGAACCCACATTGGAATTGATTAACAAAGAAATCCAACGATTCAGTCAATTAAACACAAATTTAGACGCAGCGCTTAATCCTGAAAAGGAAATTTGGGGACGCTTGAAATTATTGAAAGCAACGATACTCATACAAAATGTTATTTCCATTAAAGACACTGTCTACAACTTGGCACTATCGGATTACGAAGGTTTGGATAATTTTTCAGGTGTGACTGAAGTAAACAAGCTATTAGAAGAAGTCATAGCCTTGAATTTAAGCGAGTCGACAAACCGTTACTGTAGAGAATTTCGATTGAAGTACATGAATGAATCTTATGCTCTTGATCAAATTTCACTTGAAGACTTTTCATGGTATGAAATGAACGATCTAAAAATACTTAAAGGAATCTCTGAAGATCGAATGAATGCGGCAAGAACCTTTTTAGAGGATAAAAAGTCTACAGATTATGTGCCTTTTAGTTCGTTCGGGGGAATTGGTGTCGGAGCAGTTGGTGCCTATGGAAAAGATACTTGGGCCGGTTATGAAATCAGTGCTGAACATGTTGAATACCACAACCCATTCCTTTTAATTCACCCGCTTTCCGGATTACCACATTTAAGATTTAGCCTAATAGGAACCTCCTATTTATGGAATATGAATGACCGTTCAAAACAAGATTTAACAATCCACATTCTAAACTTCAAACACCCACTTTTAAATATAAATTTAATCCAATTTGGTGCACATTATGGACTAGCTGATAAAGGGAAATGGTTTTACCGTCCAGAAATAGGTTTTAGCTACGGTATTTTCAAATTGGGTTATTCCTACAATTTAACTTTTGATAAATCATTGAGGTCACAAACGGAAAAAAGCATGTTGACTTTTGGGATTTCCTATCCATTGTTTCGCCTAGGTGATTATTACTAGTGCGCTAGGAGTCGCATGTGCATTGTAATTTAATTCGAATGATTATTCACAAATTTTAAGGTAATGTTCTGTTGGAGCGGTGGTTTTTTTACATCTGACAAGAATTAGATTTACCCCGTGAAAACATCCTATATTTTACGAATTTATTAACCTTCAATCTCCATTAAACATCAGATACTGGTCTTTCCCATCAAGAAATTAAAATCTAAAAAGCATATGTTAAAAATTGATTTGCAACAAACCAAAACGACTTTTTTTCTTTTTGTCCTGTTCCTTTTTTCTTTTCAAAGAATTTCCGCGCAAAACGATGTTTATTACATCAAGGGTTACAAATTTGAATTTAAAAGAAAAGTTATCGAATCAGATAATTCATCAAAACTTGATGTCGTCATTTATTTATATCGGGACAATCAGTATGTTTTAAAACATTATGAAAAAAGACATTTTGGTGATTGTAATAACGATTACATCTCTTATGGTGATTATTTAATTACGGATGATGTTATCGTGTTCAATACGGAATATAGTCAGTCAGGTGAAGATCCGATACCTGAGAAAAGAAAGCAGCGATATCAAGTTTCCTCAAGTGGTCGATTGGTGTCGATATATGATAAAGAATATTATTCTGATTCTGGTTGGATAAATTCGACCTTTAAAGAATAAGATGATTTCCGAGAAAAGATGAAAAGCTTTTGCATTCAGGATAAAACAACTAAATTTCAATGATTTATGTTTGTTTACAAGCGAAATCAAATAAAACCGTCGATAATTCACTTTTCACATGTTCAAATACATCCTCATCGCTGCAATCATTTTTGCCGCTTTCATTACCAATCCAAGCGAACAGAACTTTAAATCCAAGGTGGAAAATGAGTTGTTAAACGAACTCCATTCGAACGACGGAGGATTTATCATGTCGAAGATTCTTACCTCAAAACTAGTCGGATCCATGTTTTGGAGTTTGGTAAAAGTTGAGTACCGAGATTTTAAATTGTGCAGTACTTTTGACATGCACGTTGGCAACAAAGACGTAAGATTTCTTGGAATATTCGGGCAAATCATTCCCATTTCCGGTAGTAGTTCGTTTGATGAGATTTCGGAGGGATTGGTGAAGTGATTGTATTTATTGTAGGTAAAACATGCGTAGTTTGAATTCAAGCCCAAAGAAAAAATCGCATGACATCCAATACTCACTTCCCCTTACCAATATTCATAAAAGCGAAGTTATTATCACCAACAAACGCTAGACTATAACTTATTTTTGAGCTACCATTAGCTATGCCTAAATAAATCACTTTTTCATTGAGTATCGTACTTGAGTTGATTGTTCTCGAGATTTTTTCATCAATAAACCAATGGTTGGTTTCAATACTCGCTTCCGCCAAGGTTTTTCCATTCAAAAATCCAGTGAGGAATTCTTTTGATCCTCCCAGCCAATTGGTCGCAAAATAAGCTCCGGCACCTGAAATGAAGTAAGGCAACGCTGTATCCAAGACGCGTTTTTTTGCCACTTCGAAACCAATATCTCCTTTATCCCCAGCAGATCCCCCGGATGCACCGCAAGAACACTGAATAACAATCAATGGATGCTGCGTAAAGTGAATTCGTTTAGTAAATTCTTCCGCTTCAACAAAATCATTGATGCAAATTCCACCAAAAGCACCATCAAAACCACCATTTCCATAGCCGTGGCCACTGTAAACGAAGAAGGAACAATTCTGAGCCGTTTTTTGTATCGCTGCCCAATCAGCATTTGGATAATAGTATTTATACACGAAAATACCATGTGCAACAAATAAGTCATGAAGTCCATTTAATTCCTCCACTGCATAAGCACCGACATCCTTACCCACGACTAACACAGCTGTTTTTTGATTTAAGGCTGGAACTTTCTGAGCTGAAACTGAAACAGCAAAAAATAGCGCGAAAAATAAGACAGAGCGATTCATCGTACATTTATTTAAATTAGAAATAAAATCAAGTAACTTTACTTACATATATTTTATCCTCAAGGGTTTAAATGTGCAGGGTAAATAGACGCCAAGTAGAAAGTGTTATTTGTGAAAAGGAACCTTTCGTCTTACTTTAGGAAATCGTACGTTTTAAAGTGTTGAATGCGCAATGCCACACCGAATTCTTGTTGATAAGGTGTTGATGTTTGAACATAACTCCTGTGATACACTTCCACTTTTGTCGCCCATGCTCTCGATCGTTTAGACCCTCCACTTTCAACATGATACAATCCGAGTCCATAGCGAAGAGAAAAGGGTACTGGATTAGTTGAGGCTGTGTTCGATAGGTAATAATTAAACTCCGGAGTGACAAATCCCTCTAATATCTCCAATTTGCATTTCGCCCCTTTCTTTCTTTCATTCAACTTGATTAAGTTTTTACGAAACTGAACACCTGCATAGAGCGAATTAATTTGCAAACCGCTTTCTTGCGAAACAGCTTTCACTCCTAACTCAGGAAGGGTATAGCGCCCAAATTGCTTGCAAAGCGCAAATTGATAACTTGGATCTATCGCATTCATTTGTCCAAGATTGTACATGCCAAGAACTCCAAGGTTTTTCTTTGTTCGGATGTAATGCTGTCCAAATAATTGACTGTAAGAAATAGAAATAAGAAGCAAGATAGTGAGTTTCATAGGCGATAAATATAAGTTGCTTGTGTAAACACACTGAAAAACCAAAGTGAAAATACTTTTTTTGCTTCAGGATTCGTGTTTCTCTTCCTGTTTAACTGAATTCCGTTTTTTAGTTACAGTAATGTAAATTAAGAATTACTTTTTAATAGGGAATCCATTGCCTGCTATGCATTGATTTTACACCTTTATCAGTTACCTTCCTTATGTTTCGGGTTATCCACTGCTTGCTTCTTAGAAACATCAAAATGTACAGATGAGGAATTAAAATATTTCGATTTTCTTCTAATGAATGCTGAAAATTCACTGATTGTAAAATCTTTGGTGATCGTCCCTTCTTCATCCTTCGTAAAATTCTCTAAGCTCGTGTTTTTAAAAGTATACACATCTAAAAAGGAATCGTTTTTAAATATGAACATTGGAAGCCAACCTTCATATTTTAAATTCAATACATGGTATTTTTGGCAGTCAATCAACTCCATGTTTTTTCCGATTTCAAATTTTTGGTATTCCAAATTATACGCAAAGACGGAGTCATTTTTGAAAACAGGAAAATATACTTCCTCTATTTTCTCGACTTCAGAAGACAAACCAGTATTTTTCATTTCTACCGTAACCATTTTATTCATATAGTGTTTACCATCTTTTGTTGTATAATTGGATAAAGGAAATTCAATTTCGCGTTGGTCAAATAGTTCAATTTGATTTGCTTTGACAATGTACTTTGCAATGATACTATCCTCGGGGAATGTATAAGTCCCTAACCATTCTGTTGGGATTTCTGATAATTTTCGACCATCAATTGGTTGTGGATTTTTAAAGGTCATACAACTTGTAAACAGGGCGAGTATGGATAAAGTGGAAAGTATGTTTTTCATAAATTAATTTAATTTTCAGCAACAAAAATATTTATAAATGTAAGTTTAAATTACATTAGTTAAGCTCATTTATCCCCTTACTTTTTTCACTGCGCTCATCCCTAGTTCCAGAATCATACTGAGTACAGAACGTAGCGGAGATCGTTTTATGTTCGGATCTTGACCTTTCCCCATTAAATGAAGTTGATCGGTGTACCAAACGATTTCCAAAGGAAAAGTTCGGTCTAAAAACGGAAATCCAGTTGATAAGGGTTTGACCAAGCTTTTTACATCTTTTCCAGAAAGCAATTCATTAGAGAAATCTGGATTTATAGCCAGAGATCGCGCAATTCCAACCATGTCGCAAACACCAGAGGACAAGGCTTCGTTCATTCCTTGTGAGGAACGAAATCCACCTGTAAGCATCAACGGTGTCTTCACGATTTTTCGCACTTCTTCGCAGTAATCCATGAAATAGGCTTCTCTCGCCTTGGTGGATTCCTTGACCTTTGTCCCAGTCATAACGGGTGTTTCGTAAGTTCCACCAGAAATTTCAATGAGGTCCATTCCTAATTCAGACAAGTGTTGGACGACTTTCATGGAATCCTCCTTTGAAAAACCACCTTTTTGAAAATCAGCAGAATTTAACTTGATACTAATCGGAAACTGCGCACCAACTTCCCTCCGAATTGACTGATAAATTTCGCTCACAAAACGCATGCGATTTTCAATCGATCCACCCCATTTATCCGTACGTTGGTTGTGCGTTGGTGAGAGAAACTGACTCACCAAGTAGCCATGTGCACCATGAATTTGAACACCCGTGAATCCACTTTCCTTGCAGACTTTTGCCGCATACGCAAAGCGCTCAATGATTTCAATGATTTCTAGATCGCTCAATGCTCTTGGAGTATTGAACACACGACTCAGTGGTTTCTTCAGCGGGATTGCCGACGGAGCAACAGGTACCTTACTTAAAAACTTCGGAGACTGTTTTCCCGGATGATTGAGTTGCACCCAAATTTGGGTATGATTCTTTTTTCCAACTTCCGCCCAGCTTTTCAGACTTGGATCACTGATTCCTTTTTCGATTACGACATTTCTCGCTTCTCCCAGCGCTCGTTGGTCCACCATCACATTTCCAGTGATCAAGAGTCCGGTTCCACCATCTGCCCATCGTTCATAGAGCGTTTGAAAAAAATCGTTTGACACAAATCCTTTTGAACCCATGTTTTCACTCATAGCAGATTTGCCAATTCTATTTTTTATTGTTGCCCCACAGGGAAGGATCAAACTGTCAGAAATATTTATTTTACCCATCAAAATTCTTTTTGTATCTAACTTTTTCTAAAGGTATTTAATTTCGTGAATCACGGGATTGATCCCAAAAAAATATACAACAATTTTATAAGAAATCCAAGCGAAAAAGGGCTATGTAGCACCGTCTTTTTCACCAAAACTTTCAGGACATCCATGTAGCTTTAAAAGTGTCTTTTTTAAACGCTATTTCCTTAATAACCCAATATAAAAGCATAATAAAAAAATAGGAGAAGATAGGCGAATGCCTAATTAAACAAAAACTTAACAATCTTAAGTTTTTTCTTACAAGTGACTTT
>CAIRMS010000274.1 GCA_903879765.1 uncultured Flavobacteriales bacterium | reverse complement strand
GAGTACCTGTTTAAAGGAATTGAGCAAGTTAAAACTATTTTAAAAGGACTCCCCTACAAAATACCGTATGATGAGATTGTCGCAGTGCTCATTAGCAAAGACGAACAAAAAATAAGTTTATTGAACTATTATGAAACTGCTCTTGAAGTGGAAGATTTATTTAGCGATTCAGAAGATGAGATCAATTATTTCCAAGAAAGTTATACTTATTCCGAAACGTGGAATTTAGAAAAGAAGGATGGAAATTGGAACATTTATATTTCAGAAAATGACAGTGATGATTCCCTTGCATCCATAAGAACTTTCTATCAAGCGGCTATCAGTACGGATAATCGTTTAAACGAAGAAAAATGGATCGAAGAAAAATTCAATGAATTCACATACCTTTACAGTAACCACTTAGAAATAGTTCGTGAAGCATCCACTCCAGAAGTACAAGCCTTGATAGTGAATGAAATACAACCAAAATTAGCAAAGATTTACAACGCTGAGAGCAGTACATATACTGATTTCTATCAACGGATTTCACCGGAACAGCATTCCTATTGGGGGACAGAAACTGAACAAATTGTTACGAAAGATTTTCTGATTTCCAATCCAGAAAAAACAGCCTTTATTTATCCCGTTTTATTATCAAAAGAAACGATAAATGAAGAATGGGAAAATGAGGACAATTCGGAAGACTTTAAATTTTTTGTTCTCCTAAAAAACCAGGATGGATCCTATAAACTATATGATTGGTTTTACTTCAAACCAATGGAATATTCAATGTATTATGAATTAATGAACTGTGCAGCTAGTCACCTAAGTCATAAAACAGATTACGACTCTGGTCAAGAGTTCATCAACGATCAGGCCTTTTGGGATAACTTTGTTTACAAGAGAAGTGCTCGTGGATTTGATTATTTAATTGAAGTAGTCTTAGCTAACGAATCCATCTCCATTTCGAGCAGCGAATTTGATTCGCAGGTACAAGATTGCATAGAAATACTATTGGAATACGATGTCGTCGACCTTTATGAACACCAATTAAAACAGATCATTCGTTGTATCAACACCATTCAAAAAGGTAGTCTTAATGGAACCCAAAACTTGAAGTTAATAACGCTGAGTCAGGAACTACATTTCCAAAAACGTTTAAATAAAATTCAAAAAGCGGATGGCAACTATTATCCATCTCTAAATGTCGAACTTGGAACACCTTGGAAAGAATATTCCTACTATCGCATTCGTTAAGCTTAAATATCAGTGCATTAGGACTCATTAAAACCTATGCAAATCGCATATAGTTTAACAATAATTCAGGCTGGAATTATTACATTTCTTTTATAAACATTGATTTGTCAAAAAACTTCATCTTTTTTTCATTAGCCCTTGGATTTTAAAAATAAATAGGTATCTTTGCACCCCTCAAAGTACGTTTGGGGGTTATTATTTATTTTAAAACAAGAGTATTTTATGCCAACTATTCAACAGTTAGTTCGCAAAGGAAGAACTGCGGTGGTGAAGAAGAGTAAGTCCGCTGCGCTTGATTCATGTCCACAACGTAAAGGTGTGTGTGTTCGTGTTTACACGACTACGCCTAAGAAGCCAAACTCGGCTATGCGTAAAGTGGCACGTGTTCGCTTAACGAACGGAAAAGAAGTCAACGCTTACATCGGTGGTGAAGGCCACAATCTTCAAGAACACTCATTAGTACTTGTGCGAGGAGGAAGGGTTAAAGACCTTCCAGGGGTACGTTACCACATTGTTCGTGGTGCAGAGGATACGGCTGGAGTTCAAGGTCGTAG
>CAIRMS010000273.1 GCA_903879765.1 uncultured Flavobacteriales bacterium | reverse complement strand
TGAGAAACGACCGGAATATTCTTCGCTTTATCGCAACAAAAAAGGTGACATAAAAGCGCGTTACAGTTTAAAGCCGATCAATTATTATTCAAAAGAAGGCGATCTCATTCCCATTGACTTTGGCTTGAAACAATCTTCGAATGGTTGGTCGGCTTTACAGCAAGTATTCCCCACCTATTTAAATGAAAATGGAAGTTTTTCCCTCAGTTCAATTGAACAAAAAAAAATAAGCTTTGGCGCAACAACCATCATTCAAGGTATCGTAGCAAAAAATGACTTTTCCCTTTCTCAAAACATTGGGTTCTTTGAGCATATTGTACCTCAAGTGGACAAGCAAGTTGTTTTTTTGGAAAACGCCATCAAGTTTAGTTACCGGTTAAATACACCGCTCGCTAATGAGCAAGTAGATGTCGTTATTGAAGAAAAACTCGAAATTCCAAGCACTTTTTACATCGAAAAAGAACGCGAAGAAAAAGGGAATAAGTGTCATCGAATAAAGATATTTGATGAACAAGGTAGAATTGCAGCGCAAATAGAACCTATTATTTGCTACGATTCTTTAGGTCAAATATACAATGGTCATTACGAAATCATTGACAAAAAAGATGGGAAATACCTCCAACTAATGATTTCGTCAAACTGGTTGAATGAGAGCACTAGGACTTATCCTGTTTATATTGACCCTGTCATTTCTGGTCCATTGAGTACCTGGACAGGTGGTTTTATGCCTTCCTGTTTCATGCCAATCTACAATAAAGATAGCATCCAAGTAACCATTCCAGCCGGTGTTACCGCAACTGGGGTATATGTATCCGGAAGTTTTTATGCTGATCCATTTACGTTTGCTACCATGAGTCAAGGAGCCATGTATTATAGTTCAAGTTGTGGTAGTTCTCAAATATTTACGGTTACTGGAGCTACTGCTACACTTCCAGGCACAGCGTATTTGGATAGTTTTAATTTGATGAATCCCCTCAGTTGCTGTGTTGGTGAATCATGTTCGGATGTGAGTTTTTGGGTACGCATGCATATCGGAAGAAATGCGTTGGGTTCGGGATGCAACACAACATATATTCGTTATGATCCCTTCACATCTATTTATCCATTCGAGGTAATTGTTTATGGGAAAACAGCTGAGTCATATGGAAACGAGTGGTTTATTAACCAAAGCCCAATTTGTTCGAACTCCTGTTCGTTCAATGCTACAGCCTATGCTCGATACGGTGTGGCGCCATACACATTTTCCCATCCTTGGTCCACGCAAGTCATTACCATTGGTCAAAACGTCGGTTGTTCGAATGGCTCAACCAACCATGTCTTCACCTTAACCAATCCGAATTGTCCGATATACTGCGATAGTTTACAAACCAGTTTGCCAGTTCCACCACCCATCATTATTGATGCATGTGGTAATCAAATTCTTAATATTCCCATTGGCAACAAACCCTTGATTCCAGCCACAGAACCATCCCTAATTTATGATTCTATTCTATGTGCAGGAGAGTCCGTATCAATACTCAACTCATCTTGTTTGACAGGTGGAATCAGTGCTTATTATGGTCAATCGACAGGAGTTGGAAACATCTCTGAATACATTCCGAATTTGGGTGATACAATTGTTCAATTGAATTATGCTGCATATGCAGAGATTAATGGTTGTGTCTCCGACACACAATTAATAACCGTTCGGATTTATCCAAATCCAAATGCCCAGATTAGTATTCAGCCTAATCCGGTAGTGGTTACCAACACATTTACAGTACAGGATGCTTCAACATTACCAATTGGCAACATTGTATCATGGAATTGGTCCGTTGCCGATAGTTCATTTTCTCAAAGTTCACCTTTTAGTGGGTCCTATTCCGTTCCGGGCATTTATCCACTTTGTTTGATAATAATAGATGAGCATGGCTGCAGCGATAGCCTGTGTACGAATCTAAATGTTGTTCCAGCGGAGATAACGAACATAAATGTCATCACCTCAGATGGCGATGGTATTAACGATGCTTTGTCATTTGAATATTTGTCCTTTTATCCAGATAATGAATTGTTCATTTTCAATCGTTGGGGACAACTATTGTATTCTGCGAAGAACTACGATAATTCATGGGACGGAAGTGCTTATGTTGAAGGGACTTATTTCTATGTGCTAAAAATAAATGAGCTAAATCAGACCCTTCAAAATTTCTTCCAAATCGTCAAAAACTAAATTCCAAAAAGAATATTGAATCCTATGCGGAATGGATAAACAGCAACAGTGTGTCCAGTTTTAAACATGGAATTCAACTGATAGCTTATAAACATACCAAAGTGACCGTAACCAATACGGGTTGTTGCATCTAATGTCCATCTATTCATATTAAATGCTGAAATAGTGGAATTCACAAATTCATCTCCATTTGCATAGGTACCCGTTAAACTTTGTTTGGTTCCATAGTTATATGTCCCGATGACTCCAACTGCAATAAAGTAACTTTTGTCAAAATTTTTATCGAAAGAATAATCTAATAATAATGGAATTGAAATCGTTCCAACTTGTAATTTATTCTTGGTGAAATTGAAAACGGTGTCTTGAACGGCAAAAATCGTATCCGCAGTATGCGCCAAAACGTAGTTGTTTCTGAAGCTATAACCTTGGTAACCAAAACCTAATCCAGTAGTTATACCTAATTGCTTTCCAGCGATTGGAAACTTCAAATCAAACATATTGTAATTGAATCCAAACGATTTCATTTGATTGATTTCCCAATATGGATTTTGGTCAAAAGTAACATCACCAAATTCGTTGGCAAATTGAGAAAAATATACATCAAATCCAGCATAGTGTCCGTTTCCGAATTTTCGTGCTTCATCCTCCTCAGTTTCTTCTGTCCAATCTTCTTCAGAGAAATCTCCTATATCTGTTCCAATAATGGCATCGTCTATACTAATAGGCAAACGCATTAATGAGCGAACTGACAGTCCATCTTTCTGTGCTGGAATCCAATTTGGCATCAGTTTAACAACTGCTATACAAATGGAATCGTATAATTCATTTACTCCTTTTTCCACAACGATATTCGTCAAGGAACCATCTTTTTCCACAATGAATGAAAGGTAGACACGTTCATCGTTGAATTCAATATCCATTGATTCATCCGGTAAAATAAAATTCATAAAAATGAATTCCGTCAAGGAATCTTGTCCGCCAGGATATTGAGCTTCCGTATCAGGGAAATTCACAATCGAGTCTGGTGGTGCGATGCTGAGCACCATTGGTTCAGGTGTGCCGCCAATAAACGCCCCATCTACTTGGGCAACTAGTGTCGAAATACTCAATAAACAGCTTAAGGAAAGTAGAAATTTCATCGTTCAATATTTTCCTCAAAAGTACAATTAAAACTTTAAGAGCACACGTGCCATGAAATTTCTTCCTGCTTGAGGAAAATAGAAGTTCTCTGTGGTCGTTTGTCCGCCATAGGCATAGGAAAACGTGTAACCATTATTCACATACATTTGATTAAACACATTGTTTATCATTAGTCCAAACTGGATTTCTTTACACAATTTATTAAAAACAGAGTAGTTGAATTGAATGTTAGAGAAATTAAATGGATCGATGCTTCGGTTGATGTTTCCGGTGTTGTCCAAGTACTGTCTTCCCACTAATTTTGTCATCCAAGAGATGTTGAAATTGTCAATCGGCATCCATTCAAAACCAATGTTCCCAGTAATATTAGGTGAAAATGACATGTCTGTATTCGTATGAGTGATTACTTGTTGTGTATAGTAGGGTAATGTATCCAAGTAAGTATCTATGTATTCATTGAATTGTGCTATTTTATTTTGACTAAGCGTAATTGCACCCGTTACTTTTAATTTTTTATCGAATCGATAAGCACCATAAACTTCTATACCAAGTCGGTAACTTTTCTCAACATTCGAGTGAATATAAGCACCTACATCATTGATTTCACCAGTAAGAAGTAATTGATTTCGGTAGTTCATCCAGTATAAATTGGTGGTTAAGCTTAATCTATTATTATTGATTTGATGTCCGAATTCCACATCTTGCAAGGTTTCAAAGGTCGGACGATTTTCAGCTGTGCTTGAAATAAAATCAGCTCGAACTGGTTCTCTGTGACTAATTCCTCCATTCAAGAACAAGGTTTGATTTGTGTTAATTTTATAACTACCTCCAACCTTCGGATTGAAAAAATTAAATTGAACTGCTTGCGAGACGTCAACAGGCACTCCGCTCACCAAATCTTTGCCTATAAATGAGTAATCTACATGTCTGTATTGTAAATCCGTATACACATCAAAACGGTCTCTTTTGTATACTGCTTTTAGGTAGGAACTTACTTCGGATTTTCTTGAATCGTTGTTATAAAAACGTTGGTAGATTTCACTATTAGATGCAAATTCTGCCCAAACCAATTCTCCAAAATGTCCACCAAAATAGGTATTTGCAGAACCACCCAGAACAAAGTCTAAATGAGCAGTCGGTTTATAGGTTACTCCGTACACAGCTCCCACAAAATCATTATCCAACCACAATCTTCGAATTAAATCTGTTTGTTGAATGGTATCTGACCCAATAAACACCGGATTCAAACCATAATCCGCTAAATTTTCTCCTTTGCGGTATTGTTCATAATATCCACGACCGTAAGTGTAGTGTCCGGCAACGTTTAAAATTAATTTATCGCTGAAGGTATGTGTAAAATGCAATTGATAGTTATCTTGCTGGTAATTGTCAACTTCATTTTGATAGGTGTAAAAGTTGTAGGTTCTCCCTGCATTTAATAGATTTTCACGGTCTTCAGGACTCAATCCATTGCGATCAGCAAAAGCATTCATTGCCGCCGTATCTCCTTTTACTCGACTCTCCGGTGTTCCATACCAAGCTTGATAGGTAATTTCTTTCCCACTAAAAACAATGGCTTTTAAAATTGACTTTTTTCCAATGTATGCTCCAGAAATAAAATATGATTTTAAATCTGCACTCGCACGATCAAGGTATCCATTCGATTGAATACTTGACATTCTTGTTTCTAGAGAAAAATGCTTATTGATGATACCTGTTCCAGCCCTGACAGTTGTTTTAGACGTACCAAAAGAACCCAATGATTGGTCAATTGACCCAAATGGTTTTTCAGAAATATCTTGAGTTTTTATGTTCAAACTTGCGCCAAACGATGCCGCTCCATTGGTCGATGAACCCACACCACGTTGAATTTGTATGTTTTCGATGGACGAAGCTAAATCAGGCATGTTGACCCAATAAACCGCATGTGATTCTGGATCATTCACCGGGATTCCGTTAATTGTCACGTTGATACGTGTCGCATCCACTCCGCGTATACGAAGTCCAGTGTAGCCAACCCCTGCACCAGCATCTGAAGTTGTCACCAAGGATGGCGTTGCCTCCAAGAGAATGGGAATATCTTGTCCAAAATTCTTTTTTTCCAATGGATTGTTTCTACGAATTAAAATTTGCGACGTGTTTAAATCGGACAAACGTGTGGTGTTCACGTGTATGTCCTCCAAGGTTTTCATACTAGAGAAAAGGAGGACCTTAAGTTCTTCCGTTGACTTTGCAGAAATAGTCACCGATTGTGGTAAAAATCCAGGTTTTTCTACTAGGATCGTATAGGTGGAATCAGATGGAGGTAATTGGGTAAATTCAAATTTTCCCTTGGCATCGGAAGATGTTTGAGCATTGGAATTCAATACAGAAACTTGAGCTGCTTGAATAAATGCGCCTGTTCGATCTTCAATCACGCCTTTGATGCGTTGTTGAGACAACGCAAAGTGACAAGTACTTAAAAAAAGTATGCTGGTAATAATTCTTGTTTTCATTTTATAAAAAAATTAAACAAGAACAAGGGGCTAATTCTTGGTGAATAAATAACAATTAGCTCGGTCATCTTCCCTGCGCAGGCATTATCCTACAGGTTCAATGGGTGTAATCTCAGCCTTTCGGCACCCCTTAGAGACGGAACAAAGTTAAGGAAGAATGTAAAACAAAAGCAGAAAGAAGGGAATATTTTAAATTAATCCTTCCACAATTCTAGCTATTTGAACAGCATTTGTCGCTGCACCTTTACGTAAATTATCAGCTACGATCCATAGATTCAAAGAATTCGCTTGACTTTCATCTCGACGAATGCGGCCAACAAATACATCATCCTTACCTTGTGCGTATTTCGGCATTGGGTATGTGTAGGTGTCCTGATTGTCTTGCAAGGTAATTCCGGACGTTTCGTGAAGTATTTTACGCACCTCATCCAAGTTGAAGTCTTTTTCAAACTCGATGTTCACCGCTTCTGAATGTCCACCAACAACCGGTACACGAACGGCTGTAGCAGTAACTAGTATCGAGGGGTCCAAAATTTTCTTTGTCTCGTTCGTTAATTTCATTTCCTCTTTGGTGTATCCATTTTCTTCAAATGAATCACATTGAGGAATGCAATTTTTATCAATTGGGTATTTGTACGCCATTTCACCAGAAATTCCGGCACGTTCGTTTTCCATTTGTTCGACAGCTTTCACACCCGTACCAGTAATCGATTGATACGTGGAAACAATCACTCGCTTTATGCCGAAGCGTTTATGCAAAGGAGCTAGTACCATGACCAATTGAATCGTACTACAATTTGGATTCGCGATGATTTTATCTTCTTTGGTTAATAGGTGTCCATTTATTTCAGGAACAATTAACTTTTTCGTTGGATCCATTCGCCATGCTGATGAATTATCAATCACAACCGTTCCAACTTCAGCGAATTTGGGAGCCCAAATCAAGGATGTTTCTCCACCAGCGGAAAATATTGCAATGTCGGGACGCATTTCCACTGCCGTTTGAAGTCCAACAACTTCAAATTCTAATCCGCCAAATTCCATTTTTTTACCCACTGATTTCTCAGATGCAACGGGGATTAAGGTGGTAATCGGGAAATTTTGTTCCTTTAAAACTTGCAACATCACATTTCCAACCATGCCTGTTGCTCCAACAACTGCTACTTTCATACGTTATTAAACTATTTGAGCCTGTAAATTTAATATATTTGATAGCTATGAAGTGGATTCCAAAAATAATATTGTTTTTTTTATGGCTGATTTCGGCGAATGTTCATTCCCAAGTAACGGATGATTTCACCGATGGAGATTTCATTGGCAATCCTTCTTGGAGCGGAAACACGGGGGATTTCCTTGTCAATGCAAGCCAACAGCTGCAATTAAACAACACCATTACAGGTACTTCTTACTTAAGTTTATCACACGGAATCAGTAATTTATTAAATCACGAATGGACTTTTTGGGTGAAGCAAAGTTTTTCTCCTTCGTCCAGTAATTTTGGAAAAGTATTTTTAAGTGCGGATAACAGTGATTTGAATTCAGTACAAAATGGCTATTATGTTCTGTTTGGGGAAGCAAATGCGATTGATGCCATTCGCTTATTTAAAGTAGTAAACGGAATCTCCACCCAACTTTGCTCTGGTGTTGATGGTCAGATTTCTAACAGTTTTACAGTTGGCGTCAAAGTTGTGTTAAACACAAGTGGAACCTGGGAATTGTCAGCAGATTTAAGCGGTGGGACAAATTATGTCAGTCAAGGAACTGCAAACGACCTTACTATTCTTTCTGGATCCTTTTTTGGCTATTTGTGCACGTATACGTCTAGTAACGCAAATAAGTTCTTTTTGGATGATGTGTATGTCGGTGATCCAATTTTAGATGTTCAAGCACCAATTTTAGTTCAGGCTTCCGTTATATCGCCCAATCAGGTGGATGCCTTGTTTAACGAAGCGCTCAGTTCAACTTCTGCAAATGATTTGGCAAATTATGCCATTCTGCCTTTTAACTCTTTTGTGTCAGTTCAGCAAGACAACTTGAATCCAGCATTGGTACATTTGACAACCGTTTTCCCCTTGACGAATGGCAATACCTACACACTAATGACGGCAAATTTGTCCGATTTAACTGGAAATATGACGAGCAATCAATCCGTTAATTTTGATTATTTGGTGGCTGATACAGCAGTGAAAGGCGATGTGATCATTGCCGAGTTTTTTGCTGATCCAACGCCGGTAATAGGTTTGCCCGAGGTGGAGTTTGTAGAGATTTTCAATAAAACAGGAAAGGTATTTCATCTGGAAGGCTGGACCATCAGCGATGGCTCGTCCAATGGCACGATTGGTGATTTCTGGCTATTACCAGGTTCATATATCGTTTTAACGGCAAATGCGAACATTGGACTTTTTACAAATGTTGCTGGAGTAACCAGTTTTCCAAGTCTAAATAATGCTGGAGATCAGTTGATTTTGAAGGATAATTTTGGTGTTAAACTGGATCAGCTGACCTACACAGATGATTGGTACCAAGACATCAATAAAAAAGATGGCGGATATAGTTTGGAACGCATTAATTTAAATGATCCTTGCTCTAACTTTGATAATTGGTCCGCATCAAATGATCCATCCGGAGGATCTCCAGGAACAATTAATTCTATTTTCAGTGCCGCGCCGGATCAGCAAAATCCTAATTTACTTTCACTGATTGCCTTGAGTCCAAATTTCTTGGAAGTATACTTTTCAGAAGGGATGGATTCCAGTAGCCTAGTGAATACTCAAATAAGTGCCAGCCCAAATTTAAGTATTCAAGAAACGTTCATTCAAAACGTGAACGACAATCCAAATGGTCCCCCACAGTTGATTATACAGTTTAATGAGAATTTTCTTCCATCAACCAATTATCAAATTCAACTTGGTCCCGTTAGTGATTGCTGGCAAAATGACACCACATTGATTGGTCAATTTACACTACCTGAACAAGCGATAGCGGGCGATGTTGTGATCAACGAAATCTTAGCGAATCCCTTGAATGGTGGACAAGATTTCATCGAATTATACAACCGATCTTCGAAAGTGATTGACTTGAAGGACTGGCAAATCGCGAATTTTTATGATGATACCATTTCAAATCTCAAAACCATTTCAAATCACTTCATTTTAGAACCGAATTCCTATGTTGCCATCAGTGAAGACACTAGTTTTCTTCTCGAAAATTATCCTGCTAGTGTTTCTGGTAGAATGATTGAGATGGATATGCCTAGTTACAACATCGATTCGGGAACCGTTTATTTATTTTATAACAGTGAACAAATCGATCGTGTTTCTTATCAAGAAGATTGGCAATTTTCTTTGCTTGATGATTTTGATGGCGTATCGTTAGAGCGGATACTTCCCGATGGACCTTCAAATCAAGCTTCCAATTGGCACTCGGCAGCTGAATCGATTGGTTTTGCCACACCTGGACGAGTGAACTCCCAGTACCAATATGTGGGAACTGCTGAATCTATCAGCCTTCAGAAAGATGTTTTTTCACCCGATCAAGATGGATTTGAGGATGTCCTTGTTGTGAATTATGCCTTTGAACAAAGTGGTTTATTAGCAAAAGCAAGGATTTTTGATGATTTTGGGAGAGAAGTGAAGGTGCTTTTCTCCAATGAACTTTTGGGTACGAAAGGATTTTTTACGTGGGATGGAGTCAACGCTGATCAAGCAAAAGCGCCCATAGGTATCTACGTTCTTCTTATAGAGGTTTTCTCCACGGATGGAAGTGTTATTTTAGCAAAAAAAATCGCGTTTACTCTAGCAGGCAAATTGTAACTTTGTAAAAACAAAACAATGAAATATTCACTGCTTTTATTTAGCCTTTTATTTACCTTGACGTTATTCGGACAGCGTTATACCAATTCCGTTGGACTAAAATTCGCTAGCATCGGTTCTACTCAGATAAATGGAAAGCATTTTATGAATGAAAACAATGCCCTTGAAGTAAGTTTGGGAGGTAACACAAATTATGTTTGGATGCAAGGGAATTACGTGTGGCAATCTCAATTGGTGGATGAACTTGATTATTACCTTGGCGCTGGACCTGGATTTGGCATCAACTCAAGAAATCCCATCATTCAAAATTCATTAAACGATCGCTATTTGTTCGGTGTGAATGGTGTTTTGGGTGTGGAATATAAACTTCCCGATTATCCTTTTACCTTTTCGCTCGAATCAGGACCATACGTACAATTGATTCCAACTTTAAGCTTGGGTTGGAATGTTGGACTTGCAGCTCGTTATGTCCTCCCTTAAGAACTCCATATCTCCAGGATCCAAAAATTGGATTCCCAAGTTTTTTCAATTACTTGAAAAAGGGATTATTTCGTTGGATTTAGAGCTGATTCAAAACAAAGAGTCCGACATAACACACTTCGTTTCTCACCGTACGGGACTTGTTTACGGAAATGCGTTGAATCTGCTTTTCTCAGATCAACTTGATTCTTCTAAATACACCAATGACGAAAAGCTAAAATTGTTGTTGTTTGAAACCTTGTTATTCACCTACCTTAGAAAAAATAGGGGTGAATTTGATAAGGATGCATTCATAGAAAATCTCATTCAATTTTACGGAAATACGGAGGATGAAGGGGTTTTTGCATGGTTCGATCGCATTTTTACCGGGAAGAACAACCAAAATATTGAAGAAATTTTAGCGCACCGGATTCAAGTAAAAAGCACTTTTTTTGGCGCTAATTACTGGTTAAATCACTTATCTAACGCATTTGTCTTCCTAGATATCGTATTATACCGTGCCTTCTTAGAGGGACAGGTACAATCTTTTTCCCGTCATTATGCTGATTATGCGAGTTCATTGATGAATGGAATGATCTATGCGGCTTACACCGACGATAATGCAGAAGATAAGGAACAACGAGTCTTGTGGCACTTTTTAGCCTCAACAGATCTAGAGAAATCAAAAAAAACACGTTTTGAAAACCGTATTTTAACAGGTGTTACCTTGCGGGTTTTGAAGAAGGAACGAGTTGTTGATAAACTGCTTTCGAAATTCACGGTTGAATTAGGCCTTTTTCTGATACAAG
>CAIRMS010000272.1 GCA_903879765.1 uncultured Flavobacteriales bacterium | reverse complement strand
TGGCTTTTGTTATGGACTTTTTATGCCGCTTATCGTTTCTGCCTATGTCTATGACCTCTCTGGATTTTATCGCTTTGATTGGTTGAAAAAACTGCAATTGGACGAACAAACTTCACGAATTCACCTCAATATCCATGCAGGATTCGATGAGACAAGTTACCAGTTGAATGAACTTTTTCCACAAACGAACTTACACGTCTTTGACTTTTACAATGAAAAACTACATACGGAACCAGCAATCGTTCGCGCACGAAAAGTGAGTTTGGTGTTTCCAAACACACAGCAAATAGATACACGCTTGATTCCAATGACGGATCAATCTGTGAATACCATCTTTATCATTTTTTCGGCGCATGAGATCCGAGCGTTTGAGGAAAAAGTCACTTTTTTAAAGGAATGCCGCAGGGTTTGTACCTCAGGAGGGAATGTTATCATGGTGGAGCATCTGCGCGATCTGCCCAATTTCTTGGCGTTCAGTGTTGGATTCACGCACTTTTTCTCGAGAAACACATGGTTAAAAGCCTATAAAGAAGCTGGATTTTCGTCCATTCAAGAAACGAAGCACACACCGTTTGTATCCATTTTTAACTGCCACATATGATGCATATTCACTTGAAAATTATTGGTTTTGTATTAATGGCCTTAGCCTTGGTGCATGTTATTTTTCCTCGGTATTTTCATTGGAAAGAAGAACTGAAGGATTTAAGTTTGATGAATCGTCAAATGATGAAGGTGCATACTTTTTTTATCGCCCTAACCGTTTTTTTAATGGGACTATTTTGCGCAGCAAATACGGATGAAATCATCGGGACACATTTAGGAAAAGTCATTTCACTAGGTTTTGGTATATTTTGGTTATTTCGTCTCGTTATTCAGTTTTTTGGTTACTCCGCTGAACTTTGGAAAGGAAAAACATTTGAGACGGTCATTCACATTATTTTCGCTTTGCTTTGGGCGTATTTGAGTATAGTCTTTTTATGGAATTTTCAGAACGAATGAAAGAGTGTAAAATTCCGTTAAGAAATTTTTATTAATTTAATCGAGATATGAAAAAATACATTGGAATCATTGCATCTGTCCTTTACGCACTGCTTTTCAGGATTCTCGTTGAATGGCATGTGATGGAAATGAACTCATGGACCTATCTTATTTTTGTGCCAATCTTAATGGGATACCTGCCTTTCGTTCTCGATAAAAAAACCTTCATCGAAAGTAAAGCAAAGTCGATCTTGTTTCCAATGGTCAGCGTGATTTTGTTTTTGGTCATAGCGTTTATTACTCAGCTAGAGGAATTAAGTTGTTTCGTGATTCTCCTTCCGCCGTATATGGTATTTTCTGTATTGGTCAGCTGGGGTTTACGTTACGCATTGATCAATCGCACGGGAGATTCCAGTAATGGAATAACAAAAAATGGTTTGATTTTCATTGCGCTTCCTTTGTTACTCGGGCAAATCGAACAAGGATTGGATAAACGAACAAATGCAATGAAGTTGAGCGAGAAAATCATCATTGAATCTTCGGATCAACGTGTCTGGGACAATTTATTTTCTGTTCCTGATTTATCAAAGGATGTTGAATCAAGTGTGTATAATTACCTTGGATTCCCAAATCCAGTTCGGTCCAACTACGACGTAAAAACTAACACGCGCTTAGGTTATTTTAGCAATGGGATTGTTCTACATGAAAAAGTTGTGGAACAAAAAGACCGTAAAAAATTATCCTTTGCGATTGATGTCGAGAAATCTATATTAGATAAAAGTCATACCTTTCGTCATGTTTTACGAAATAAAAACCTCGTATTTCAGTCCATTACGTATCGTTTGAAACGCATCGCTGCAAACAGAACGGAATTAACTTTGTCGTGTACCTACCAACTCAGCTCTAACATCCCTATGTATGGAACTTTTTGGTCCAAGCAAATCATCCGTGACTTTGAAACGAAGTTGCTAAATGCGTTAAAACGGAACATAGAAAAACAATAATTTTTGAAGATGAGTGCAAGTGTTGTGTATTTCATGTAATAATTTCACGAATACTCCGTTTTAAATCTGTTCAATTTTAATAAACGCACTTTTTATTATTCTTGAGTTACCAATTTTTGGTAATTTTAATTTTAAATCGTTAAACATGGGTAAAAACACATCCATTTCATTAGGAACACACTTTGAGGAATTCATCCATGAAGAGGTGAGTTCTGGTCGTTATGGCTCTGCTAGTGAGGTGATTCGCACGGCGTTGAGACTTCTTGAAAATGAAGAAAAAAAAATAAATGAATTACGACAGGCACTTATTCTTGGTGAAGAAAGTGGCTGGGTGAAAAACTTCAATCCCGAAGATCACTTGAAATCTATCAAAAGTCGTTATACAACGAAGTAAGAACCAATGAAAAAACGTTCTTTAAGAATCAGTTCTGAAGCTTTATTAGATTTAGAGAAAATTTGGATTTTTACATGTGAGAAATGGTCAAAAGATCATGCTGACAGGTACTATAATCTTTTAATGGAGGAGATTGATTATCTCAGATTATTGGATAAAATAGGTCGATCCGCTGATTACATT
>CAIRMS010000271.1 GCA_903879765.1 uncultured Flavobacteriales bacterium | reverse complement strand
CCGATGTATATGTGCCTTGTGATATTTGCCAAGGTAAACGTTATAACCGTGAAACTTTAGAAATTCAATTCAAGGGTAAAAATATTCATGAAGTTTTATCGATGACGGTTGAACAAGCCCATCAATTTTTTAATGCCATTCCTGCGGTGGAAAAAAAATTACGCACCCTCATCGAAGTGGGTTTAGGTTATATCACTTTGGGTCAAAATGCGACGACACTCTCGGGCGGTGAAGCACAGCGCGTTAAATTAGCGTTAGAACTCTCAAAGCGTGATACGGGCACAACACTTTATATCTTAGATGAGCCCACTACTGGACTTCATTTTGCCGATATTCAATTGTTACTTGATGTCATCCATAAACTTCGTGATGCAGGCAATACCATTGTCATCATCGAGCATAATTTAGATGTGATTAAAACCGCAGATTGGGTGATTGATTTAGGCCCCGAGGGGGGAGATGGTGGGGGTGAAATTATTGCGGAAGGTACACCTGAAGAAGTGGCCAATAACAAGAAGAGTTACACGGGTAAATATCTAAAACCTTACCTAAAATAAATTACGGTACTTGAATCGCATTCATTCGAGATAGGATGATGCCACTTCGCTCAATCAATCCTGAAGCGTCTTGATGACGCTCATAATATTTAGGATTAGGAATCATAGAAGCTAACTTAGCCGACTGAAAGCTATTGAGATCTTTTGCATGTGAGGAAAAATAACGAAGCGATGCCGCTTCAATGCCATATACATTATTTCCCCACTCGATCACATTTAAATAAATTTCTAAGATTCTTTGTTTACTTAAAACCGTTTCAAGCATGAGCGTGATAATCGTTTCTTCTGCTTTTCGCCAAGGCGTTCTTTGATTAGATAAGAATAAATTTTTAGCAAGCTGCTGGCTAATAGTGGAACCTCCCGCTACAATTTTTTTACGCCGCTTATTTTTTTCGTAAGCTTTTTCAATGCCCTCCCAATCAAAACCTTCGTGGTCAATAAACTTGGCATCCTCTGCTGCAATCACGGCCTGTTTAATATTGATTGAGATCTGGTTGTAATTCACCCATTGATGACGTAGCGTTGCTTTTTCATCTTTCTCTTGAAGATGTTCGAGTCTTGTTTCCATAAAAGCACTTTCACCAGGATTTATAACTGTCCATAAAATAATGTGAAGTAAAATCCAAAGCTGATAGAAAAAAAACAAAAGAAATAAGACAGAAGCAATCTTTCCTTTAAAAGAGCGATGGTTCCAAAATAAATTTTTTAATCTTTGCGGCAATTAAAGCGCTCTTAAAGATGCAATCACAGATTTTGTTTGAGGCTTAATGTGATGCCAAATAAAAAAAGCTTCTGCCGCTTGTTCAACCAACATACCGAGACCATCAGATACTCTAGAGCCTTTTGATTTAGCTTGCTTCATATAGGATGTTTCTTTGCCATACATCATGTCGTAGGCTAAAGAGCCTTTATGAAAAACTTTTGGATCTATATGAAGAGCATCATCGCTTAAACTCGCTGAGGTTGCATTGATGATGAGATCAAAATATTGATGCGGACATTTTGCAATGTCAATGACGTTTAAATTCACATCAAAACTTT
>CAIRMS010000270.1 GCA_903879765.1 uncultured Flavobacteriales bacterium | reverse complement strand
TCAATGAATCTGAAAGGGATTTCAATGCACGATTTGATTCCGTTTTAACAGCACTTGATTTTCTTGAGTTATCGAATAATGAATCAACTGACTCTTGTAACATACGTTTTTCATTACGCAAGATTACTTCAGGAGCTTTGATTTCGATCAATCTTTTCAAACGATTGTTACGGATAATCACACGACGGTATAAGTCATTCAAATCCGAAGTCGCGAAACGACCACCGTCAAGTGGAACTAACGGACGCAATTCAGGTGGGATAACTGGAACCACTTTAACAATCATCCATTCTGGACGATTATCAATGCGCGTTTGAGAATCCTTCATTGCTTCAACAACTTGAAGACGTTTTAACGCTTCATTCTTACGTTGAACTGAGGTTTCATTTTCTGCTTGGTCGCGAAGTGTGTATGATAATTCTTCTAGGTTTAAACCTTTCAATAAATCATACAATGCTTCTGCACCCATTTTAGCAACAAACTTGTTCGGGTCAGAATCATCCAAATATTGATTTTCCTTCGGAAGAGCATCGACAATATCCAAATATTCTTCTTCTGTTAAGAAATCGAATTTTTTCAAGTTGACATTATCCAATGTTAAAGCAGCACCTGGATTGATGACAGCATAACGCTCGTAATAAATGATTTGATCTAACTTTTTAGTTGGTAAACCAAGTAAGTATCCAATTTTGTTCGGTAAAGAACGGAAGTACCAGATATGTGCAACTGGAACCACCAAAGAGATGTGTCCCATGCGTTCTCTACGTACTTTTTTCTCAGTAACCTCTACTCCACAACGGTCACAAACAATTCCTTTATAACGGATACGTTTGTATTTACCACAGTGACATTCATAGTCTTTAACTGGTCCAAAAATGCGTTCACAGAACAAACCGTCACGTTCTGGTTTGTACGTACGGTAGTTGATTGTTTCAGGCTTTAACACCTCACCACTTGAATTCTCCAGGATAATTTCTGGAGAAGCCAATGAAATGGTGATTTTATTAAAGCTACTTTGTTTTTTTGGTATTTCTCTTTTGAAAGCCATTTTTTATATAATGTTTTCGTTATTAATCAATTAGTCCATCGATACGTTCAAACACAATCCGCGTAGCTCGTGTAACAATACGTTGAAAGATTCAGGAATTCCTGGTTCAGGAATATTATCACCTTTCACAATTGCTTCGTAAGCTTTCGCACGACCCATCACGTCATCAGATTTAACCGTTAAGATTTCTTGAAGAATGTTAGCAGCACCGAATGCTTCCAATGCCCAAACTTCCATTTCTCCAAAACGCTGACCACCGAACTGCGCTTTACCACCAAGTGGTTGTTGCGTAATCAATGAGTATGGTCCGATTGAACGCGCGTGCATTTTATCATCTACCATGTGAGATAATTTCAACATGTAGATTACCCCAACCGTTGCAGGTTGATGGAAACGCTCTCCTGTTCCTCCGTCGTACAAATACGTTTTACCTGATTTAGGAACGCCTGCTTTCGCTGTCCACTCGTCGATCTCTGAAGGTTTTGCACCATCAAAAATTGGCGTTGCGAATTTCATGCCTAATTTTTCTCCTGCCCAACCAAGGACAGTTTCATAAATTTGACCAAGGTTCATACGAGAAGGTACACCAAGTGGATTCAATACGATGTCAACTGGTGTTCCATCCTCAAGGAAAGGCATGTCCTCTTGACGAACGATGTTCGCTACGATTCCTTTATTTCCGTGACGTCCCGCCATTTTATCTCCCACTTTCAATTTACGTTTCTTCGCAACATAAACTTTCGCCAACTTCACGATACCTGCTGGAAGTTCATCTCCAACAGAAATATGGAATTTACGACGTTTGTAGTTACCAAGTAAATCGTTTGCTTTGATATTGAAGTTGTGAATTACACGACTAATTAATTGGTTGATTTTTGCATCAGAACTCCAATTTAATGGGTTCACGATGGAATAATCCAAGGCCATTAACGCTTTATTCGTGAATTTTGTACCTTTTTTGATCAACTCTTCTTTGAAGTTGTTGTATACACCTGAAGATTTGTGCTCACCTAAAATGACCATCAATTTTTCTGCAAGTTTTTCCTTCAAATCAGCAAAATCTTTTTGGTATTCTGCATCAATTGTTTCCAAGATTGGTTTATCCTGAGATTTTGACTTACGGTCTTTAACAGCTCTTGAGAATAATTTTTTCTCAATTACTACTCCACGTAAAGATGGACCTGCTTTCAATGAAGCATCCTTCACATCTCCTGCTTTGTCGCCAAAGATTGCACGTAATAATTTCTCTTCTGGAGATGGATCAGTTTCACCTTTTGGAGTGATTTTACCAATCAAGATATCACCTTCACGGATTTCAGCACCGATACGGATCAATCCATTCTCATCCAAATCTTTTGTTGCTTCTTCACTTACGTTCGGAATATCAGAAGTTAATTCTTCCATTCCACGTTTCGTGTCACGTACCTCTAATGAATATTCATCAATGTGAACACTCGTAAAGATATCATCGCGCACAACTTTTTCAGAAATTACAATCGCATCCTCGAAGTTATAACCTTTCCAAGGCATGAAAGCTACTTTTAAGTTTTGACCTAAAGCCAACTCTCCAGCTTGCGTTGCATATCCTTCACAAAGAACTTGACCTCTCTCTACGCGATCGCCTTTTTGAACGATTGGTTTCAAGTTAATACAAGTACTTTGATTCGTTTTCATGAATTTTGTTAATCCATAACGAGTTACCTCGCTATCAAAACTCACCATTTTATCTTCTTCGTTCCAATCGTAACGAATCACAATTTCATTTGCATCCACGTACTCAACTGTACCCGTTCCTTCAGCATTGATTAGAACACGTGAATCACGCGCTACTAAACGCTCAATTCCTGTTCCTACAATTGGAGAATTTGGACGTAACAATGGAACTGCTTGACGTTGCATGTTTGATCCCATCAATGCACGGTTGGCATCATCATGCTCCAAGAATGGAATGGACGAAGCG
>CAIRMS010000269.1 GCA_903879765.1 uncultured Flavobacteriales bacterium | reverse complement strand
TAAATTCCATTTGAAACAGGGTCAACAAGCAATGAAACAACATCACCCGGACATTCAACTGGACTATTTCCATTTAAATTAGGTGCGGCAGGGATTGGATAAACTGTTAAATTCAAAGTAACTACTGAATCGCAACCGGCTACTGTTTGCAAGGTCTGTTGATACACTCCTGTGTTCGTTAATGTTTGTCCAAAAAACAAGGTGCTTTCTCCTTGACATAAGGTCATTGAACTACTAGATGCTAATATCGGATTCACGGCTAAAGTCAAATTAATAATCGAATCACATCCCGCGACCGTTTGAATGGTTCGACTGTAATTTCCTGCAGTCGTTAATGTTTGTGTTCCAAATGTATAACTTCCACCTTGACAAATGGCAGCTTGAATGTTCGATGTGAGAATTGGATCAACAACTAACGTTAAATTGATCGTTGAGTCACAACCTGTCGCAGTTTGCAATAATTGTGTATACGTACCAGCAGCGCTAATCGTATTTCCGGCAAAAGTGTACGTTGCGCCTTGACAAATATGTACGGTTTGATTGTTCGTTAAATTTGGCAGAAGTGTCAAATTCAATACAACTGTTGAATCGCAGCCCAATACACTTGGAAAGACAACCGGATGAAATCCAGCCGTTGAAAAAGTTTGGGTTCCTAAAGTATAACTTGAACCTTGACAAATGCTCACTGGTAAAGTATCATTGAACAATGGATTAATCGTTACCACAACACTATCAAAAGAAGGACATGAACTTGGATTCGATGCAAGATTCGTCGTCACCGTATACGTCTGAGAAATCGGAGTATTACCCGTATTCGATAAATTGACAACTGGATTGGAAATCGTGGTTTGAGTTAAGCCCGGCGCCGCAGTCCATGAATAAATGTAATTGGTATTATTCGCACTTCCAATTTGAGCTGTTTGTCCGGTACAGACACTGACATCTGGACCTGCATTTGACGTAGCAATGTCTGCGTAAATTGTTGCATTACGAATGGAATGACGGTCATTGGACCCTCCTGTACTTGCTGTCCATCCCATGTAACCAGCGAAATTTAAATTATAGGTTCCAGACAAATATTGTGTGCCATTCACAGAGACAGTAACGACACCATAATTGTAGCTAATGACGGCTGTGTTATAGGTGCTTGATCGAAGAAAATTTAAGTTTCCACCAACATTGTTTAGCGTTGTGATTCCAGCTATGCATTCGTTGTATCCTGGTCCACTGTAAATTTGAATTTCCGGATTTGCTCCACCGCAATTGTTATATGTGTCGAATACGACTTTAATGCCATTTGCTGTAGAAGGGATGCCTACTCCTCCACCCGAAACGAATCCAGTTGGTGGAACATCTAAAAAACAAAAGGCGATGCCGTCGGCGCTTGTTCCATCGAACATGCGAAAATCAAATTCAACATTCCATTGGTAGCACGTTCCTAAATCTATCGGCTGATTGTAAAAAATGGCCCCACTTGAATTTCCAACATTATTGGTTAAAATCAATTCATCTGGATCTACATTCGCATCGCCACCAGTATCCCCTATCGCTGCCGCTCCGGTTAGGTTCCAACCCGTTGTATTCATATTCGGATTTCCCGTTAATTGGGCAAAAACCAAGGTTTGAGCATGACCATTTAAGCCAAGAAAAACACCAAAAAATGCGAGAAAATACTTGAAATTCATTACAATAATTTAGACATTAAAATTCAGCATTTTTTGCTAGAAAACGCAAAAGAGGACGCTATTTATGGTAAATAAGTTGCTTATATAAATTCAGCGAGTTCAATCCAACGTTCCGTCATGGCATCAATTTCCGCAACAACTTTACCCAATGACTCACCATTTTTCATCAGTTCCTCATTCGATAATTCACCGCTGGACAAGGTCAATGTTAGTTCATCCTTCGTCTTTTCTAATTCCGGAAGTCTTCGTTCGATGGTTTCGTATTCTTCTTTTTCCTTAAAGGATAATTTTCGTTTTTTCGGCTCTACAGCGGAAGGAGAAATCGTTTTTTCCTTGATCTCCGGTTCTTCTTTTGTACTATTTTGTTTAACACCGCGTTTTTTATCCAATTGTTGCTGACGGAAAACGGTATAGTTTCCAACGATATCTTTTAGTTCTCCTTGTCCTTCGAAAACGAATAAGTGATCCACCATTTTGTCCATGAAGTAACGGTCGTGAGAAACTACAATCAAGCAACCTTGGAACTGGCGTAAATATTCTTCCAACACTGACATTGCGAAAATATCCAAGTCATTCGTAGGCTCATCGAGAATCAAGAAATTCGGATTACTCATCAAGACACGCAATAATTTCAAGCGACGTTTTTCTCCCCCGCTTAATTTATGGACGAATTGATAATGCATGTCCCGTGGAAATAAGAATCGTTCCAATAATTGTGCTGCAGACATTTGACGGCCTTTTTCCAACGGAATGTATTCGGCTACTTCACGCACGACATCAATTACCTTAAAATCGTCATTGACTTTAATTAAATCTTGTGAATAGTATCCAAAAACAACGGTTTCCCCAAGAACAATTTTCCCTTTGTCCACTTCTTCTTGTCCAACCAACATTTTCAGGAAAGTTGTTTTACCTGCACCATTATTCCCAACGATACCTAGTCTTTCTTGACGCTGAACATTGTAAGAAAAATCGTTTAATATAACGCGGTTCGGGTAAGACTTGCTCACTTTATGGAATTCCACGATTTTAGAACCTAAACGCTCCATTTTAACTGGCAATTCTAATTCGTCTTCATCCAATCGTTGTGAGGCTACTTTTTTCACATCTTGGAAGGCATCAACACGGGCTTTTTGTTTCACTCCACGTGCTTTTGGTTGACGTCGGATCCAATCCAATTCTTTTCGAAACGTATTTTTCGCTTTCTCGATCGTCGATTGTGTTTGTTCTTGACGTTCGGCTTTTTTCTCCAAGTAATAAGAGAAATTTCCTTTGTAGCGATAAATGGTTTGATCAGCTAATTCCAAAATTGTATCACACACCACTTCTAAGAAGTAACGGTCGTGTGTCACCATTAATATCGTCGATTTGGAGGAAGATAAATAGTTTTCTAACCATTCAATCATGTCAAGGTCCAAGTGATTCGTCGGCTCATCGAGGATTAAGAAATCGGCATCAGAAAGTAACACTTTTGCCAACGCAACACGCTTTTTTTGTCCACCGGATAATTCGCTAATGCGTTTATCCATGTCCTCCAATTTCAATACAGACAAAATCTGTTGCACGCGCACTTCTGTGTCCCATGCGTTCAATTCCGTAATGGACTGATATAATTCTTCTAATTTCGCTTCGTCGTTTTTCGCAACAGCGATGTTATATTCCTTGATTAATTTCAGTTCAGGTAAATCATGATCGAAAATGGATTCGAGGATTGATTGATCCTCGCGCATGTTTTCGGTCTGCTCCATGAATGCTACGCGGATGTCCTTACGAAAGGTGACTTTGCCTGAATCAACGGGCTCCATTCCCATGATACAGCGCATCATGGTTGTTTTTCCTGATCCATTTTTTGCTACAATGGCAACTTTTTGACCTTGGTCGATACCAAATGTAAGGTCTGCGAAAATCATTCGCTCGCCGTATGATTTGGTTAAATTTTCAATGGATAAGAAATTCATAGTCTAATTCCCGTAAGTTGGGCGGGCAAAGATAAGGATAAATTAATGGATCATGAATTGACGTTAAAGTTGCAACGAATAAAGATCCTTAATAATCACTTGCTATTGATGCTTATATGGTGTATTTTTACACCAATTAAAACAATTCCAATGAGAAGATTGAGCATTACATTTACCGAACCAAATGACGAGTGGTTGAAAAACCAAGTAGACAATAAGGAATATGCTAGCAAAAGTGAATTAATCAACGATTTAATTCGTCAGGCTCGAAAACAACAAAAACAAGTTGATTGGATACGTATGAAATTAGAACAAGCCGAAAAAAGTGGATTCACGTCAGACTCAAAAGAAGATATTTTAAAGCAATCTAAAGCTTTGTTAAATGGCTAAATACATGATTAGCAATGTTGCAAAAAATGACCTAATAAGAATTCATCAATACGGTTTTGAAAAATTTGGAGAGATTCAAGCAGATCTATACTTTGAGAATTTCTTTCAACAATTTGAACGAATTGCACAGAATCCACTTATGTTTGAATCTGTTGATTACATCAAAGAAGGTTATCGAAGATGTCCGTGCGGAGTTGATAGTATTTTCTTTCGGATTTTAAACGGACAAGTTGAAATCATGTCCATCATAGGTCGTCAAGATTTAAATGAGTTATTCTAACTTACCTCAATCGATTCAAAGAATCTAACAATACTTTGTCCTTTTGTACGCCTTTCAAGGCAAAATAGGCAAATGGAAGGCCGCCGGACAATAGATAGAAACCAATTCCTACATGAATACCCGTGATTTCTTTCGGAGAATATCCGTTGATCCCAAAGGATGTTACAGCTAAAATCGCTAATACAAACAGTACATAAATAAACAAGACTATTTTCGATAATGTGTATTGTCTTTTCAGTGATTTATAGGACATCATTGCCAGAAAAACAAGCATGACATAAACGATCACAAACAAATAGGCATATTCGAATTGGCCCATCCATTCGATGTATCCACCTTTCACACTTTGACGTTCCACACCAAAAACAGTCTGTGAAAAATTCATCTCACCATCAGTCATGGTAAAGATTTCAACGCCCGATAATAAACTAGCCAAAATGGCCATCACAATAATGAAATAAATGGTTTGAATGCGCTGTAACATATGCTAAATATTAAAGTTGAGTTGTTTTTTGTCTTAAATAAAAATCAAGGATAACGATTGCTGCCATCGCCTCCACAATTGGAACCGCTCTCGGAAGTACACATGCATCGTGTCGGCCCTTTCCTTCTAACTGAAAGGAATTTCCTGAAGAATCGATTGTTTCTTGTGTTTTCATAACCGTCGCTACTGGCTTGAACGCTACCCTGAAATCAATGGGCATTCCATTCGAAATTCCGCCTTGGATTCCACCTGAAAAGTTCGTCTTTGTTTGACCATTTGCCAAAAACACATCGTTGTGCTCGCTACCGGTCATTCCTAAAGAAGAAAAACCAGATCCGATTTCAAATCCTTTCACCGCATTGATCGATAACATTGCCTTGCCTAATTCCGCATGCAATTTGTCGAAAACAGGTTCGCCGAGTCCTACCGGCACACCCGTGATGACACATTGAACAGTTCCTCCAATCGAATCACCTAATTGCTTTATTTCTTCAATACGAGCAATCATTTGGCCAGCAAGTGCCTTATCCGGACATCGAACCGGTGTCGCTTCAATTTCTGAAAGTGAATAAAATGCTTTATTGTTCATGGCAATCGTTCCTACTTGAGAAACATAGGTGCTAAACTGAATTCCAATCGATTGTAACAGTTGTTTTGCAATAGCTCCAGCAACCACACGACATGCAGTTTCTCTAGCGCTGCTGCGTCCACCGCCTCGGTAATCACGGTGTCCATATTTATTTTGATACGTAAAATCAGCATGTGATGGACGAAAAACATCTTTGAGGTGATCGTAATCGTCAGATTTCACATTGGTATTTGGAATGATGAATCCAATCGGAGTACCTGTTGTTTTTCCTTCAAAAATTCCGGAGAGAAATTGAACGTGGTCCATTTCTGAACGCGGAGTCGTAAGTTCTGATTGTCCAGGTTTACGGCGATTTAATTCGTTTTGTATTGCAAGTAAATCCAATTGGAAATTAGCGGGAACACCATCAATTACACCACCAATGGCTTCTCCGTGAGATTCACCAAAAGTGTTGAGTTTAAAAAGCGTACCGTAACTTGACCCTGCCATGGAACAAAGGTAATGAATTTGATTTGTACAAAGTTTCTATCTTTGATTCATGTATCGAATAAATATCTTTTTTATCGCTGCTCTGGTTGCTTTAGCCAGCTGCGCTCCTGCACGCTTCGTGGAACCATTGAAAAAGGGACAACAAGTCATCACGGGTAACTTCGGTGGACCGGTAGCAAAAATTCCCGGAATTGGTGCGATTCCAATTCCCTTTACTGCGGTGGGATATGGTTACGGTGTAAGCAATAAGACCACCGTTTTTGGAAACTTACACACCACTTCATTAGCATTTGGTGTTGGTCAAACAGACATCGGTGTTTCACAAAGCATTTGGAAAAATGACAAAATGGGCATCAGTACGCAAGGAACAATGAATATTTTAGTGGACTTTTATACGGGTGCAAATCGTTTTTGGCCACAGGTGGATGCTAACTATTACATAAAGTATGGAAAACATTCGAAACCGGTTCAATTGGATGCGATGTGTAAAATAGAAAGCAAACATTATAATTTCTTTTATGCCGGATTAAGTAATTGGATTGACCCTTACAAAACGGAATCTCAGGGACGTCCAAATGCACAATTCTGGATTCCAAGTATTCAACTGGGACACCAATGGATTCGTCCCAAATGGAGCTACCAAGCGGAATTAAAAATGCTGGCACCCAATCAATCGAATCAAAATATCGTCGTAAATTATCCAAGCATACTCAATAATCGTGGTGCACTTGGACTCTATTTCGGCATCACTTATCACTTGAAATAATGAAATACATCGCACTTCTTTTCATTTCAATCAGTTTACTTTCTTGTCGTAAACGTCTTGATTCCTTTTTATTTAATGGTTCAAAACTTGAAAGTTACCAACTAGACAATTACACTGGTGAGGTTTCTCTGGAGCTCAATGGACAATTTGCTGTTCCAGACAGTATGATTAACCGCGTTCATTTTCCTGTAGAAATTGATGGGAAAACTGTTCAAGTACAAGGAATTTATGTTGGAGATACGAATCTAATCAGTCAAGACACCGTCATTTTATACTGTCATGGGAATAAAGACCATATGGATTTCTATTGGTGCCGTGAAAAACTATACGCACACATTGGTGGACTAGGAAGATACGGTGTGTTGATGTTTGATTATCCAGGATTTGGATTGAGTGAAGGAACTGCCACTGAAAACAACATGTACGCCGCGACCTCATCTGCTATTTCTTGGTTAAAAGACCGAGGTTTAAACAACGATCGATTTGTGATGTTTGGTTTTTCACTGGGCTCTGCTGCTGTCTGCGAAGTTGCTGGACATTCGAGTGAATACGCTCTTCAGCCATCCAAAATTATATTGGAAGCACCATTTGCTTCAGCTGAAATCATGATTCAAGATGCTGCTCTTTTATCGATGCCCGGTTCTTTCCTAGTGGATTTAAAAATTGACAATGCAACAGAAATCAAAAAAGTAAATGTACCATTGCTTTGGATTCACGGAATGGCGGATTCGTTTTTGTCGATGACGAGTCATGGTCAGCTTGTTTACGAAAACAAACCAGGAGCTAAAGAATCTGTGTTGGTTCCAGGAGGAGAACACGAGACTACCCCATTTGTCATGGGGTATCAAGCGTATATTGATCGCCTTGCGGCCTTTATTCAATCTTAATTTAAAACGGCAAATTTCAACTGACCAATTTGTCCATTTTTTGTGGATTGCAGGTAGTAAATTCCTGAAGTGATTTTTGGTAATTGAATTTGCTCCATTGTTGATGAAGCAGTTCCTTCAAAAATGATTTTACCATTCAAATCATACACTGAAAATGCTGATTCAAGTTCAAGACCTTTAATGATAAACGAACCTTGATTTGGATTAGGGAATACCTGAACTCCATAACTTGACAATTCTGAAATCGAAGCACAATCCTCTACAACAATCGACAAAGACACATTTGCAATACAACCAATTCCGTCAGTATAAGTCCCGGTTATCATCTGCAATCCGATTCCAGCAATCACTGGGTCAAATGAACTTCCATTGACACCATTGCCACTAAAAATAGCACCATTTTGGTTGGATGATAAGGTAATCATGCCGCCGTCAAGACAAATGACTCCATCAGTATCCGAAGTTGAAATGATTAAATTTGGCGTTTGATTTACAGTAATCACCTGAGATGTCGTGTTGCTACCCGCTGCATTGGTAACCGTTAATTGAACCGTGTATGTTCCAGCAGTCGTAAAAATGTGAGTTGGATTTTGAACATTGTCCGTTCCACCATCACCAAAGTTCCATGACCATGATGTTGGATTATCCAAAGAGGTATCGTTAAAATCAGTAATCATGCCTGAGCAAACGACAGAATTAGTTGTTGTAAATTGAGCTGTAGGTGTTACTGCAGGACCTTGATTGTTAAAGTAGATGGAGAAATCATCAAAATAGAATCCATCTTTTCTTGTTCCACCATCTGATTTTAATTGAAAACGAACCTTAATAATTTGACCTAAATAATCACTTAAATTAATTTCCTCCAATACCCAACTAGTCATAATTCCATCATAAATGGGTTGGTTATTTGGCTGAACACTTCCATTTGCATTGGTTCCTGCATTCGTGTAATTACCGCACTGACCAATCCACGTGGATCCACCATCAATCGAAACCTGAAACTGAGTGTAGTCATAATCCGCTTCAATGTTCCATTT
This sequence comes from uncultured Flavobacteriales bacterium, assembly GCA_903879765.1. Lineage (GTDB taxonomy): Bacteria > Bacteroidota > Bacteroidia > Flavobacteriales_D > Crocinitomicaceae > UBA952. The sequence continues at coordinate 7,732 of CAIRMS010000269.1, read as the reverse complement.
TGCGTAAAAAGTAACTTTCGCTGCGTAAGCATTGCTTAAGTCAATCGTTGGAACATATGTGTAGGTTGTATTCGCATTATTCACGTAATTTCCTGTCGGTGTATCCGTGAAACATCTTGGAGATGAAACGAAGGTGCTCGTTGTCGTGTTCCAGTTACCAGTCCAATTTGTCGAGGTACTTGCGTTCTCTGTAATCTGCAAATTATACGCTCCATATGTTTTAACAATGGTATCTCTCTTCACCCATAAACCGTTGTCTGTTTTCAAGATGTATTTAATTTGATCTCCAAATTGAATAGTAGGATTCAACGTATACGAAATTGCTCCCGTTGATGTCTGCATTTGATTCAAATTGTACACAACAGAAGGTCCTGCACTCACTACATTTAACAAAGGCTGAATGGAAACGGTAACGGGTCCAGACATGCGACCTAAACGGTAAGCAGAGTGATTGAAATTCCCGCTTAACGTTGAAATATTCATTGGATCGGTGTCTTTCACTACAACATAATTGCGTGTGATGTGTGCCAAAATCAAGTTGGGAAATACCATTTCTTTACACGTGGCTATGATTTCAGAGGAAGGTTGCCAGAAGGCTGTTCCAACTTCTGGTGTATGAACAAACATCGTATCCTTCACACCAATACCAATGTCCATTTTATACATGTAATCGTCCGAATCGCCAGATGCCTGATAGAGCAATGAACTTTTCATGGGCGTGTAGCCATTGAATTCGACCATATGATTCGATTCTGCTTGAAAGTAATCGTGATGGTCAGCAAATTCTGCGGTAGTCGTTCCAATTGGAAACAAAATGCTTCGCGCATACGTGTGTGCATTGAAAGCCGTTACAAATTTGTGATTTTGTACCAACCAACGCATCGCTTGAACTTCTGGCTCAGAATATGGAGCTGTTCCGCAATAAGTATCATTACTCGTATTTGTGCTTGTTCCGGTTGTTCCCCAACCGTATCCATAATTGCGATTTAAGTCAACGCCGTAAACACCACCGCCATTGTTGCGACGGTTTTTACGCCACATTCCACCGCCGTTTGGATTTGTTGTTTCATTGTAAACATAGCCATCTGGATTGATGCATGGTACAAAAAACAACTGGGTTTCATTTACTAAATAGGTAATCTCTTCATTTGTGCCATAGTTTTCCAATACATACCACATGAAGAAAATCGTTTCCATCAAACTCATGGGTTCTCTAGCGTGATGAATGGCCGTGTACAAAGCCTTCGGTTCATTTTCGTCAACATTTGGATTATCGGATATTTTCACATGATAAATGGGACGATTCTCGTGCGAAACAAAGGTTGAAATCGGCGCTTTTGCCGTAATCAGATTTGGATACTGTTGGACCATCGCATCCAATTCCGCAAGCATTTCATTGTATTTTAGATATCCACCCATCGTTCCTAAATTGAAATTTGTAGGAGTTGTTGGATTCGCGTAACTGGCTCCGCTTCCAGATGCACTGTTACAATTGGTATTTTTCAGAATGGACTCATTTTTTTGAGGAGTGTTTAATAAGTCGATGTAATATTGTTCAACATCCTCAATCAATACTTCATAATTGAACTCGTATTGATCCATAATTGCACGTTCAGCACTTGAAAAGTCGGATATAAAAAATGTTCCTTCTTTTCGGATTCCGTGATCTACAGCCACACCAAGGTTGCCAAGTTTAAATAATTGTTCTTCGTTAACAAATACTTTTAATCGGGAATAATCTTGCGCATTAAGCGTAAATGATAATGCAAAAAAGAGGATGGAGAGTAAAAATGATTTCATAGTTTGTATTTAGCACTACAAATAAACAAAAAATCAATCTGAAAACCATTATTTTATGAAAAAAGAGGCAACCTTTCGCCTTAAAGTTTGTCTATGTTTTGAATAGATTTACAAATAGTGTATCTTAGCTACTCATGATAAAAAGCCTACTTACTTTTCTTCTGATTCTGACTTCTTCTTGTGCTCTTAACGCGCAGAAAGTTTGGATGATTCCGAATAAAGGTCAGTGGGATGATAAAATTCGTTACAACGTAGACTTAAACGCTGGAAAGTTATTTATCGAGAACCGAGGGATGACGTACTTTTTAACGGATGCCATGAGCCACAGTCACCATGACGGTGAAGAAACAACACATGATTTAACCAAATATCACGCAGTAAAGCATATTTTCCCTCATGCGAATGAGGTAGAAGCAATTCAAGAAAGCGATTCAAGTTCACACTATTTAAATTACATGATTGGTAGTGATCAATCAAAATGGAAATCGAATATTCATGGTGTTTCGAAGTTAGTACTACCCTCTTATTTTGATGGCATTGATTTAATCTATGATGGACAATTAGACCAACTTCGTTTTTCTTTTGATGTCCAGCCACACGCTGACCTAAGTCAATTGTCTTTTTACTTTGAGGGAGCAGATAAAATTCAAATTGATGCACAAGGAAATCTTGTACTGACCCATTCCCTGGGAACGATCTCCTATTCCGCCCCGAAAGCATGGAATATTTCGGAAAACGGGAAGAAATCAGAAGTTCAAATGGAATTCCAACTTGAGGGTCAACTTATTTCTTTTGTTATGCCCGATGGTTATGATGCATCTGAACGACTTTACATTGATCCAAGCTTAACTTTTTCAACTTTTTCAGGTTCCACCGCAGACAATTGGGGATTCACCGCAACTCCTGATCCAAACAGCAATTTATTTGGTGGGGGAATCGTTTTTGGAACGGGTTACCCTATCACTACTGGTGCATTCGATTCCAGTTTTGGAGGTGGAACTGGGTTTTTTCCTATGGATGTTGCAATCACAAAGTTTAATGCTATTGGATCCGCACTCCTATACTCAACCTTACTTGGTGGTTCTGGAAACGAAACGCCCCATTCGATCGTTTCTGCGCCGAATGGCGAATTGTACATTTATGGCGTTACCTCATCCGCCAACTTTCCAATTACCACCGGAGCTTATGACAATTCCTTTAATGGTGGTCCATATCAATTGCAAAATAGCCTAGAATTTGACGGTTCGGATATCTATGTTGCTCGCTTAAATCCTAGTGGAACAGCGCTACTTTCATCTACTTTTGTTGGTGGATCCGGCACGGACGGACTCAATACGAGTGCACTCAATTATAATTACGGAGATCAATTTCGTGGGGAAATCGTATTAGATAACAATCAAAATGTCTACATTTCAAGCTCAAGTTCTTCCCTTAATTTTCCAACAGCCGGAGCATCGCAAGCAATGTTGAATGGAAGTCAAGATGCCGTTGTCTTCAAATTTAACTCCACCCTTTCAAATTTACAATGGAGTACCTATTTCGGTGGTAATGGAAATGAAACAGGGAATTCTATCGCAGTTGCAAGCAATGGATCAGTCTATGTTGGCGGGGGAACTTCATCCTCTTCATTGCCAATTTCTTCGGGAAATGACCTCACATTTAACGGTGGTGCCTCAGATGGATATGTGTTAAAAATGAATGCTGGTTCAGGCAACTTCCAATCGGGTTCTTACATGGGCTTGTCTGAATACGATCAAACATATTTTGTCCGAGTAGATATTGACAATTTTGCATACGTCTACGGACAAACCGAATCGGCTTGGGCTATCTCTGCCGGATGTTACGGAAATCCAAATTCTGGTCAATTCGTTCGGAAATATACTTCAGACCTTCAAACAATTTCATGGACAACCATGGTTGGTGCAGGAACAGGGCATGTAGAACTTTCCCCAACTGCTTTTTTAGTTTCCGACTGTTACGATATTTACCTTGCTGGTTGGGGTGGGATATTAAATCAAACCTATGCGCAAGCTGCTTTTTCGACAACGAATGGATTCCAAACGACGCTTGATGGATATCAATTAAGTACAAATGGAAGTAATTTTTACATTGCCGTGCTAGATGATGACGCATCTGCTCTTAAGTACGCCACATTTATGGGGGGAATGACTAGTAGTTCGAACCATGTAGATGGCGGAACAAGTCGCTTTGACAATGCTGGAAGAATTTATCACGCCGTTTGTGGGGCTTGTGGAGGAAACAATTTTGGTTTTACGAGTACACCGGGAAGTTGGTCACCTCAAAATCAAAGTGCCAACTGTAATCTGGCAGCCTTTAAATTCGAATTAAATACCATTCAAGCTATTGCAGCACAACCTGCTCCGCTCATTTGTATTCCTCAATCTGTTTATTTCCTGAATAATAGTGTAAATGGGAATGCTTACATCTGGGACTTTGGCGATGGTAACAGTTCAACATTGATGCAACCTATACATCAATATACTGTTCCTGGATCTTATGATGTTCAATTGATTGTATATGACTCAACTGGGTGTTTTGCTCCAGATTCCGTTACAGTTACCGTAAACATCGGTGCATTTACTGCTGGGGCAGTTCAACCAACAACAAGTATTTGTCCGGGTGATTCATATCAATTGGATGCATACGGAGGAACCAGCTATAGTTGGAGTCCCGCAAATCTTCTAAACAATCCAAATATTGCGAATCCAATCGCCACGATTAATGCTACGACGGCCTTCAGTGTGATTATTTCTGATTCATGTGGATCAGATACCGTACAAGTGATCATAAACGTTTCTGCACCGAATGTTAGTTTGAACAACGATACAACGATCTGCCTTGGTGAATCTGTAGATTTGATTGCTACGGGAACTGGATCCATCTCTTGGTCCCCTTCAAATTTCTTAACGAGCACAAACACATTTACAACGACATCGACACCGACAAACTCCATAACATATACCGCAACAGTAACTTCTGCAAATGGCTGTACAGCGAGTGATTCCATTAATATTCAGGTGTTTTTCAATCCACCAACACCCGTATTAGATGATACGCTTACGATTTGTTACGGTGGATCCGGATCAGCGTTTATCTCAGGTGGTACCAGTTACTTTTGGTATCCAACAAATAACTTAATTGGACAAACGAATCAAACCGTTCAATTGAGTCCTTTAAGTGAACAATACTATTATTGTGATGTCACCAATAGTTGTGGCACAGAGAATGATTCCATTTGGGTAAATATTATCACCCCTCAAATCTTTGCGGGAAATGATACGATTGTTTGTCCGGGATCACCTGCTGCCGTCTGGGCAAGTGGCGCATCCTATTATGTATGGTCGCCGCAACCAGTCTCTGTAGCAAATAATGGTGCATTTGCCGTTGTTCAAACACAAATCAATACAAATTTCATGGTGATTGGAACGGATGCTAATGGATGTCAAGATACCGCAAATGTACTTATCAGTGTATTTCCGCCTCCATTCATTAATGCTGGTTTAGACGTTTATGCCTTGGTTGGTGAAACCATTCAGTTCAATGCAGTCACGAGCGGACCAGGAAACATTCTTTGGACACCTCAAGATGAATTTTCGTGTGCAACATGTGCGACTACAACTGTTTCTCCAAGTCAGAATGCTGTTTACAATGTCTATTTTACCGATATAAATGGCTGTCAAGCGCAAAATCAAGTGAGTGTATACTTCGATCCGTTTATCTACGTCCCAAATACGTTTACGCCAGACGGTGACGAACACAACAATGAATTCAGACCTATATTAGGTAACATCAAAGAATTTGAAATGTTTGTATTTGACCGCTGGGGTGAAATCGTTTACGAAATGACATCAATAGATGATTATTGGGATGGGACTTTTAAGAATTTACCTTGCCAAGATGGTACCTATGTTTGGAAATTAAAGTATAAAGATTTTGCTAACAATAAAAAAGAAATTACTGGACACATCAATTTATTGCGTTAGTCCAAGTTCTTTGCGCTAACTTTGCTAAATGAGTGCACACGTAAGCGTTTTTCAATTCAATGCCTTTCAAGAGAACACCATTGTTGTTTCAAATGATTCAGGCGAAGCCATTATTTTTGACCCTGGATGCTATTCCAAAGAGGAAGAAAATAAATTGTCAGATTTCATTGAAGAAAATGAATTGTCTGTCATGGCCATTCTCTATACTCATGCACACATCGATCATATTTTAGGTGCAGCGTTTGTACAAAAGCGTTACAACGCCCCTGCATATTTACATAAGCTAGATCATGAGACATGGAACTCCGTTGCCAGCTATGCTCACGTCTATGAATTTGAAGGATATCAGTTAGAAAGTGTTCCCGCAAATTCCTTAGAGGACGGGCAAGAATTACAGATTGGTTCATTTAAAATTCACGTGAGACATACGCCGGGACACGCACCCGGTCATGTGGTGTATTATTTCGAAGAGGATAAATTCATTGTGAATGGGGATGTGCTTTTTAAAGGTAGTTTTGGACGAGTGGATTTGCCAGGAGGGAATTTAGAAACGTTAAAATCTACTATTTTCAACATTCTTTTCCAATATCCTGACGAAACCATCGTTTATTGTGGACATGGTCCAGAAACAACGATTGGACAAGAAAAAAGAACGAATTACATCCATCAATTTTAGGATTTTGATCATAGGAATAAACGCACGAAACATTCTCGGATCCAAAATGGAAGGTTTTGGAAATTACTCCTATGAACTCGTCAAGCGAATCACCGAAAATCATCCGGGGCAATCGTTTGTAATATTTTTCGATCGTCCCGTTGATCCGAAATTTATTTTTCCAAGCAATGTAAAAACGGTGGTACTCTTTCCACCAACACGACATCCACTTTTATGGGTGCTTTGGTTTGAATGGAGTTTGAAACGTGCCCTTAAAAAACATCATATTGATCTACTTTGGTCACCGGATGGATTTTGTTCTTTACGAACTTCTGTGTCGCAAATTGCTACCATTCACGATCTAAACTTTGAACACTATCCGAAGGACCTGCCTTGGCTAGTATCGTTCTATTTCAGGACCTTTTTTCCAAAATTTGCACGTAAAGCCAAGCGCATCTTGACCGTTTCCAACTTTTCCAAAAAGGACATTGTTGATACATATGGTATACCAAGCAACAAAATCTCCGTTGTCTACAATGGAATCAGTGATGAATTCCGTGAGTTATCGACAGATGAAATAAATGAAACACGCCACCAATATGCGAATGGGAAACCCTATTTTCTCTTTGTGGGATCATTGCATCCAAGGAAAAACATTAAACGTTTGGTTGAGGCCTATGCCGAATTCAGTTTAACTAACTCCGAAATCGATTTAGTGATTGTTGGGAACGCCATGTGGAGACAAGAAGAATTCAATTTGACGTCCGAAACAAAACAACGCATTCATTTTCTTGGATATCTGTCAACAAGGGAACTAAGTCGAGTTACCGGAGCCGCATTTGCGCTCAGTTACGTCCCTTATTTTGAGGGATTTGGAATACCCTTAATAGAAGCAATGCGCTGCGGCGTTCCGATCATCAGTGCAAATACGAGTTGTTTACCAGAAATCGCAGGTGATGCGGCTATTTATTGTGATCCGTTTTCCACGATGGATATTACCGAAAAAATGAGAAACTTGGCTGAGGATGTCGCATTACAAACAAGTTTATCAAAAAACTCATTAGTGCGTTCCAATCAGTTTAGTTGGGACCTTGCAGCGAATCAAGTTTGGGAGGTGTTAGTAGAGAAATAACGTAACTTTGTTACATAGCCCTGTAGTTTAATGGATAAAATTAGCGTTTCCTAAACGCTCGATCCAGGTTCGATTCCTGGCGGGGCTACTATTTAACTTCACCTTTCGATACTGAGTAAATCAAGTTGTGCTGAGTACTAT
>CAIRMS010000268.1 GCA_903879765.1 uncultured Flavobacteriales bacterium | reverse complement strand
ATAAGAAAAACGGTGTGCCACTTTCGGGAAACTGTTGACTTGTGAAATATCGGATGATGCGGTCATATAAGTAAACGTAGATCCTCCAATAACTGCCATTGAAAGGGGCATTTCATTTTTCTTTTGTGTCAAAAAGCGGTACTTCACAAATCCATCTAACAAAGATCGGTAAGGAGCTCCTGTTCCTTTGCAACGTCCAAAACCTATCATGAGTTTATCTGTAACGCCATATTCCAAGGCAATGCGCATGTCTGAAAGCATATCAAAACCGAACATGTTCTGGACTCCTCCATTTGTCCCACCGATGTCGCCAAAACGGTGTTCAATTCGAAAATCGGTGATTCCTTTTGCAATTGTTTCAACGGAATGTCCGGAAATAATGCGTGTGGAAGCAAACGTAATTGGTTCATCTTCTGCATAAACTTCTTCCACTATTGTGTCTTGAGCAAAACTCAATTGACGTGAAACGAAAACAAAAATGAAGATTAATAGTGTGTTTTTCATGTTTGCAAGGTATCAAATAATAGCTGGATATTTTTTCGTTTTTAACAATTTTAACAAGGTGTTATCGGTTGTTCTTTCTTTTTTCCGACAACCATTTCGGGACTTTTTCTTCCTTTTTTGCCTCTTCACCTAACAGTTTTTCAATTAAGTCTGGACGTTTCGCTTTTGTTAAGCGTTGTTTGATCCAATCTTTGTTTTCGCGTTTGTACCAGAAGAAAAATCGGTTTTGATTTAATTTTTCTTCACGCGTTTTCACCGTTTTAATCGGTTTCAAGGTATATGGATGCAATCCGGTGTAATAAATGACTTCCGCAACGGTCATTGGAGTCGGAGTAAAATCCTGTACTTGTTCCAATTGGAATCCCATGTCCTTTGTTTCAGCTGCAAGATTGGCCATGTCCTCTTCCTCACATCCTGGATGAGAAGAAATAAAATAGGGAATCAATTGCTGCTTCAATCCATGTTTTTCAGAGAGTTTATCGTATTTCTCTTTGAATTTATGGAAGTATTTAAAGGATGGTTTTCTCATGACACGTAGCGTTGCATCAGAGGTGTGCTCCGGTGCAACTTTTAAACGTCCACTAACGTGACGTGTAATTACTTGTTCAATGTATCTATCGTGGTTGCCGTCTTCGTTGTTTTTATTGAAGTCATCCACAAGTAAATCGTAGCGGATTCCAGATCCAACAAACGCCTTTTTCACTTTCGGATGGTTGTCGATTTTCTGATACAACTTTGTCATCTGTTCGTGAGACGTGTCCAAGTTATTGCAAATTACAGGGTGGATACAACTAGGTGAAACACATTTCGCACAAATCGCTTCATCCTTCCCTTTCATTTTATACATGTTGGCAGAAGGACCACCGATGTCAGAAATATATCCTCTAAAATCCGGGTGATTGACCAATTGTTCCAATTCTCCCAAGATGGATTTTTCACTTCTCGAAGCGATGAATTTCCCTTGATGTGCAGATATGGTACAAAAACTACAGCCACCAAAACATCCACGGTGCATGTTGATGGAGAATTTAATCATATCAAAAGCAGGAATGGCTCCACGCTTCTTGTATTTTGGATGGGGCATTCGGGTATACGGTAAATCGAAACTTTGATCGATTTCGTTTTCCGTCATCGTTTTAAACGGTGGATTGATTACCAAGGTTTGATCTCCAACATGCTGAATAATGCGATTTGCTTCCCATTTATTGGATTCTACTTCCACAATTTTGAAGTTTGTGGCATATTGAATTTTATCCACTAAACAGGTTTCATGGCTTGCCAATTCAACTGTTTCCCAGTTTTTGTTTCTCGGCAATTCTTCCGACTTCGGATTTAAAAACGCCACCTGGTTAATGGTTTTCGCTTGATGAAATGGAACGCCTCTTTTCATGAGTTTCAAAAGTGTTCTCAACGGCTGGTCTCCCATCCCGTATACCAATAAATCAGCGCCTGAGTCAACAAGAATCGATGGCATCAATTGATCTTTCCAATAATCGTAATGAGTGACACGTCGCAAAGAAGCTTCGATTCCACCAAGTACAACTGGCACATCGGGATAAATTGATTTTAAGATTTGACTATAAACGGTAGATGCATAATCTGGACGAAATCCTGCTTGTCCACCAGGTGTGTAAGCATCTGTCGAACGCAAGCGTTTATTTGCAGTGTAATGATTGACCATAGAATCCATGCATCCGGCAGTGACGCCAAAAAACAACCTAGGTTTCCCCAACTTTTTAAAATCGCGCAAATCGTCTTTCCAATTGGGTTGAGCAACGATTCCGATGCGCAATCCTTCATCCTCGATGATGCGAGAAATAACAGCAGTGCCAAAACTTGGGTGGTCGACGTAAGCGTCTCCCGAAATTAAAATCACATCGAATTCTTCCCAGCCGCGTTTCTCCGCTTCTTTGTGGGACATTGGAATCCAATCAGAAATTGGTCTTTCTATACTCATGGGTCAAAATTACGCATTAAACACAGGATAGTTTCATAAATGAAATCTATTCATATATAAAGAACAATTCAACACACGAACTTGTTTAATGATTAATTTTGTCCTTTAGTAGTTAACATAAAAAATAAAAATATGTCATTTGAATTGCCAACTTTGCCCTATGCATATGATGCATTAGAGCCACACATCGACGCACGCACGATGGAAATTCACCACACGAAACACCATCAGGCCTATATTACCAACCTAAACAACGCGATTGCGGGAACAGAATTGGAAGGTAAATCCATTGAAGAAATCCTGAAAGTATGCAAAGACATGCCAGCAGTTAGAAACAATGGTGGTGGATTCTGGAACCATAATTTATTCTGGGAATGTATGACACCGAATGGTGGTGGACTTCCAACAGGGGAATTAGCGAGTGCTATAAATGAGGCATTTGGATCGTTTGAAAACTTTCAAGCGGAATTCGCGAAAGCAGCAACAACTCGTTTTGGTTCAGGATGGGCTTGGTTATGTGTAACAAACGGAAAATTAGAAATCTGTTCAACAGCAAATCAAGATAATCCATTAATGGGTGAAGGATGTCAAGGGACAGCGATTCTTGCTTTAGATGTTTGGGAGCACGCTTACTATTTAAATTACCAAAACAGAAGACCTGATTACATTCAATCGTTCTTCCATGTGGTTAATTGGGAATTTGTTGCGGGTAAATTTGCGGCAGCGAAATAATAAAATAAAAAGCATAAAAAAAGGGGAGCGTGCTCCCCTTTTTTTGTTTCTTAAAAATTGACTTGTGCCTGAATACGCAGCAAGTTTCCTCTTTGATAATTATTTTGTTTTGCATAATCCTCAAATCGTCGAGAGGACATTGTATACATAATTACTAATTCGAAGTTTTTATTCCATTGCCATTCAGCACCTATTTCCAATTCTTCTACCTCATAGCTTCTTGCATCTAGTTCATGTTTTTTACCTCCATCATATTTTTGATAGCGCACAAATGGAATCAACGTTTGGCCTTTAAAGTCCATTTTATAGGATGCCGTAATAAACCCACCATGAAGACGTTGCGTTGTAATTGAATCTGCCCATTTGTCAAATTCAGGACCATTTCCTACATTGTATTCTGCTAGAATACCGAATGGTTTTGGATATAAAACGAATGTTCCTCCAATGCGCTCGTCAGCATATGTTTTTGTTAAATTCGTTTTTACACCTGAGGATAAACTTGAAAGCGTGTATTGACCTTTGTAAGCTTGAATACCAGGCTCAATCACTTGTTTTTTAATTGAAATTGGATAACTCACTCTTGCCACGATATGGCGGTTCTCATTCAATTCAGGACGATTCGCTGTTTGTCCATTGTAGATTCCCAAACCAAAAACACCATAATCTCCGGATCCTTTAAATCCATCATTCACTAAAGAAGAAAATTGTTTACGTGATGGATTAATCGCTTTAGGAAATTTAGCTATTACAGGAAAGAATCAATTATTAATTGCGAAATTAGGTGCTTTCTCTATTGTTCAAAGAATGTTAGAAAATGAATTTGAAACTGTGAAAAGATATATTTGTCGTTTATTATATCGATTAGCTGCGAATATTGAATTACAAGAACAAATGATGATTCCCAATGTTCTTTTACTTTGTAATGAATTACTTCGTGGAGATTCTATTTTAATTCGAAAATATATTTTAATGACTTATTGTAATTTATCATCCAATGAAAATAATCGTATTGCTTT
>CAIRMS010000267.1 GCA_903879765.1 uncultured Flavobacteriales bacterium | reverse complement strand
CACTTTACAAAGAAAACGACGACGAAAAAGAGTTTATCGTAAACCTTCTTCGCAAGACCATTCAAATGAATGAGGAAAATGAGACTTTAATTGAGGAATTTGCTCAAAATTGGGAATTGGATCGAATTGCAAAAATGGACATCCTCTTATTGAAAATGGGATTGACGGAATTACAAACATGTAGTAGCATTCCGACGAAAGTTACCTTGAATGAATACATTGAAATTTCCAAGTTTTATAGTACGCCGAAAAGTAACCTGTTTATCAATGGAGTGCTCGATAAAGCAATTGCTCAATTGACAAAAGACAAAAAAATCATTAAAATTGGACGTGGATTAATTACGTAAAAACGAACACATGAAAAAGATTGTTTTATTTATTGGAATTGGATTTTTATTCTCTTGTAGTGATGATCAACCATTACAAGTTGGACAAAAAACAACCATGGAAGTTGAAACGGTATTCGATGCTGGAACAGTAGTAAAAGGTGAGGTCATCAACGCAAAGTTTAAAGTAACGAATACGGGTGAATATCCACTAGTTATTGGAGATGTGACTCCATCGTGTTCTTGCACGGTTGCAGAAGAACCAGAAGAGGCAATTCAACCAGGAGAATCAAGTGAAATTATTGCTCAAGTGAAAACAGATAACTTGAGCTCAAAAAAAATCCAAAAAATGATTACAGTCATGGCGAATACAGAGCCATCTGTCACCGTTTTGGAGATAAAAGGTAAAATACGTTAATAAATAAAAAACAAAAATTATGGGAGGCGGACAAGGAATGCAAAGTATATTGATGCTAGGACTAATGGTCTTAGTATTCTATTTTTTCATGATCAGACCACAAATGAAAAAACAGAAAGAATTGAAAAAATTCCGTGAGGCATTAAAAGCGGGAGATAAAATTGTTTCTATCGGTGGAATTCATGGTAAAATTTTAGAAGTTTCTGATTCAACAGTTTTGATTCAATCAGAAGGAACGAAATTACGTTTGGAAAAATCAGCGGTATCTCAAGCAATGGAAGATACACTTCAAGCGAAGTAAGATAAACTTGGAATACATTGAAAGGAGGGCATTTGTCCTCCTTTTTTTATTTGATCAATTTCATTTTGAGCACTTTTCCTTTGGGACAAGAAATATATAAATGTCTTTTATCGGTACACATGGATAAGCCATTCACATTGGATAAAGATTGCCAATTCATTCCGTGATCTTTGGAGAAGTCAATGCCGTTGGTACCGCAAGCGTAATACACTCCGTTCGCAAAAATCACGCAGGAACGATATCCTGAAGGTGGATTTTTGGACGCGGACCAATTTAAACCGCCATCGATGGAAAAATAGCAGGTGTTAATAGATTCATTCGGTCTAGTATAATCGCCACCAACTGCGACCAATTCTTTGCGGTTTTTGTATGCGAGTGAATAGGCTCCACACGTTTTGCAGGACTCAAATGGAATCTTTGTTGACTTCCAGGTTTCTCCTAAATCGGAACTCCAAATAAACCGCGACGTTTCGCCACCACTAATAAATACAAAGTCTCCATCGACGATATGATTCGTCGTGCCACTCGCAGCATAAGCAGCTTCATTTTCTTGACTTAAAACCTTTCCAGGACAAGTTTCCCAAGATTTCCCGAAGTTCTGTGTTCGAAACAAAGCAAAGTCGCCATCGACAGGATCACCTAAAAGAAAACCAAGGCTATCTTGAAGTGTAATTCCATCCAAAAAAACGGGTTTCCCATGGTGTGAAAAGTTCAATAAGCTATCTTCTTTACCGTCCCATTTTTCACGAAGGACATGTGATTCATCGTTGCTCTGCAT
>CAIRMS010000266.1 GCA_903879765.1 uncultured Flavobacteriales bacterium | reverse complement strand
CCAATATGGACTAAAAAAAAAGGAAGTTAAATATCATTTGGATGCCATTTTGCTTTCTTTCGCATTGCTTTATGGCGCCTATTTAATTGGAGCCTTATTCACTAACAATGCGAATGCCGCAGGAAAGTATTTAGAATATAAATTGTCCTTTATTTTGATTCCTTTTCTGTTTAGTTTTCGTCCCAAGTTTCCTCTGAACCTAGCCTTTCCCATTAGCGGGTTATCCATCGGAATTATACTATCCTCTATTTTAGGAATCATCAAAGCACTTTCTACTTACTCGAAAACGCACATCGTTCTTACGTCTTTTACTTCGAGTAATATTTGTGTGGACCATCCCACTTATTTTGCGGCGATGACAAGCATTTCGATCGCTGGAATTTGGTATCTACATAAAAATAAAAACACAGGTCTCAAAGGTGCTTGGGTGTTTTTATACATGGGATTTGCTCTTTGCATGCTGTGTTTAAGCTATGCCATGGCTGCCATTTTGTTTCTGCTTTTATTGACATCTTGGATCATTTTAAAATGGGTTTATTCCACCATCAATAAATGGTTTTTTCTCACCCTATTGATTTCATTCCCTATATTCTTGTTTTTTACGGTCACACATGTAACGGGCTTTAAGGATGAATTTTCGAACTCCATGGAAGCATTGAAAAGTTATGTGGCAGATCCAAGTAAGTTTGTTGAAGGAAATGAAAATGATGAAGTACTCTCCGGTGATCAGGTGAGATTGGTTATGTGGACAGTTACCGTAAAAGCTTGGTCGAAAAATCCTTGGGGTGTTGGGACAGGAAACGTAGATGAATGTTTGAGTCTTGAATTAAAACGCATCGGACAGCATGAACTTGCTACACTGGGTGAGAATAATGAAATACGCTACAACCCGCACAATCAATATTTACAAATTGGATTGGAAATTGGGATTTTAGGGTTTTTGGTCTTCCTCTTTGGCATGATTGCCTCCATCATACGAGGGATTTCCGCCAAAAATTGGTTCTTGATTTTAATTGTTTCTTGCCTACTTTTTAATTGTTTATTCGAATCCATGCTGCAACGTCAGACAGGAATTGTCTTCTTTACATTCTGGATTTGCTTACTTTTAGTCCATTCAAAACAAACTCAAGAACGAAGTGAATAGAATTTCTGTCGTAATTCCATGTAGAAATGAAGCATTGTACATCAAGGAGTGTATTCAAGCAATTTATGCAAATGAATTACCCATGGATACCCTGTTACATGTGTTCGTAGTGGATGGAATGAGTGATGATGGAACAAGGGAAATTGTATTAGAATTAGAACATGAATACCCCCATCTAAAACTTGTGGACAATGTGAAGAAACTGACTCCATTCGCCTTCAATTTAGGCATTTATCAGGTTCCTGCTGATTTTATTCAAATCGTTGGAGCAAGACACATTCTTAGCTCAAATTATTTATCCAGTTGTCTAAACACACTTCAAGAAAACAAGGAAATCTGGTGTGTGGGTGGAAAAATAGAAAATGTTGCCATCAATCAAACGGGAGAATTAATCTCTGCTGTGATGTCTTCTTCCTTCGGGATGGGCGCAGGAAATTTCCGAACCTTAAAAATGTCCGGTTTTACAGATACTGTTACGAGTCCAATGTATCCCTATCACGTATTTGAGAAAATTGGTTTTTTTGATGAGGACCTCATACGAAATCAAGACGATGATTTTAATTTTCGTGTTTCTCAAGCGGGTGGTAAAATCTACTACATCCATGACATTGAATTAAAATACTACGTCCGAGCAAAGGTTTCTGGCCTACGCAAGCAATTTTTTCAATATGGTTATTGGAAAGTATTTGTTAACCGTAAGCATGGCGCCATGACGACCATTCGTCAATTGTTTCCGCCGGTATTTGTACTTTATCTTTGTTGCTTGCCTATTACTTTGTTCTTTCCATCTTGGCTTAAAGTAGCTGGACTTTTACCTTTCAGCATTTATCTGTTAGGAATGGCTTATTTCACCTTGAAACTTGTCGGTGTGAAACACTTCTTTCAAACCGTATTCCTCTTTCCATTGATTCATATTAGTTACGGTTCTGGATATTTGTTGGGAATCATCGATTTCCTTCTGTTGAAAAAAAATCCAAGTGAAAAGCAGAAAGAACTGAGCCGTTAATTAGATAAACTTGTGTGATCCATCTCAATTCGGCATGCGCTTCGATAAACCACAAATACAATCAGTCAATCCTTTTCCTTTTAAAATACGTGAACGAACGTTCTCGATTCGACTCATGCGCGTCGCTGATTGTTTCGCACCAGAAAAATGCAATAAATAACCACGTTGTCTTCCTGGAGTTAAGGCATAAAAGGCCGTTTTCAACGACTCATCTTTTTCGAATGTTACTTGAAGCTCTTCTACTACCTCATAATCTTCATGGGCTTTCATTGTCACTTTTAATTCTGCTTTCTCCACTTCAATGGCTTCGAAAATATACTGTTTCAAGGTACTTTCAATCGTTTCAATTTCTTTTAGAATTGTAAAACGAATTTGTCGACCAGACTGAACTTGATCTGTTTGCTGAAATAAGATCCCTTCAGGATCTTGTAACAATGATCCTTTCATGAACATGATGGCAACATATTCTTTAAATCCATGGATCAAACAAATATTTTTTCCTTGATACATGTAACATGGATGCATCCATTTAAATCCTTCTTCCAAATGACATTCCAAGGCGATCGAACGTAATTTTGTTAATTCAGCTTGCCATTTTTTTTGAACCGCTAAGAAATCATCTACCTTTTCGTTTTTCATGAAGATTTATTTGAACAAATGTAAGTAAAACAGCAAGGGATTGAAAACAATCCGCACAGAAGCGAAATAACACAATAAAAATTAACTTTGTTGTATGATACCATTTTCTCCCCCTCGTATTGACCAACGTGTCGTAGATGAAGTGACTGCAGCACTTTTAAGCGGCTGGATTACCACAGGTCCACGCACGAAATTGTTCGAAAAGAAAATCACGGAATACTGTGGCTGTCAAACCACGGTTGCTGTCAACTCATGGACCGCAGGAATGGAGATTTTATTGCGCTGGTGGGGAGTTGGTCCGGGAGATGAAGTAATTATTCCTGTTTACACGTATTGTGCTAGTGCAAATGTTGTTTTGCATACGGGAGCGACTCCTGTTATGGTGGACATCAGTTCAGAAGATTTCAATATTTCGATTGAAAAAATCAAAGCAGCAATTACGGAGCGTACCAAAGTGATCATGCCGGTAGATATTTCAGGATATCCATGTGATTACGATGCCATTTATCAACTCGTTGAGGCAAACCGTACCATTTTTCAAGCGTCTAACGAAAAGCAAGAAAAACTCGGTAGAATTTTAATCGCAGCAGATGCAGCACACAGTTTTGGTGCTAGCTACAAAGGGAAAGTTTCCGGAGCGATTGCGGATGTAACGTGTTTCTCTTTTCATGCGGTAAAAAACCTGACCACTGCGGAAGGTGGAGCAATCTGTTTTAACTTGCCCACTGGATTTAACCACGAAGAAATTTACAAGGAGTTTTGCATTAAAATCCTTCATGGACAATCGAAAGATGCCATGGCAAAAGCACAAAAAGGCGCTTGGCGCTACGATGTGTTGGAGCCTGGATTCAAGTGCAACATGACCGACCTGCAAGCAGCGATTGGACTCATCGAATTGGAGCGTTACCAAGAGAACCTTGATCGAAGAAAAACGATTTTTGAAGCGTATGATGCTGCTTTCCAACAAACTTCTTGGGCAATAACGCCCATTCATTCCACCGCTGATAAAAAGACGTGTTATCATTTATACCAGCTGAGAATTGCCGATGTAAATGAGGAACAACGCGACGCGATTATCCAAGAGATTTTCGAACAAGACGTCTCTGTAAACGTACATTTCCAGCCTTTACCACTCTTGACAGCATATAAAAATTTGGGCTACAAGATGGAAGATTATCCAGAAGCTTGGAATAAATATTCAAAAGAGATTTCCTTGCCAGTGTATTTCAACTTGACGGATGAACAAGTGCAACAAGTAATTACGGCAGTGAAAACGGCTGTTTTTAAGGTATTACAAAAATAAATCATGAATAAAACACTTTTTTTCGGTCTCATACTTTGTCTGTTTTCATGGACAAGTATCTCTGCACAAATTAAACCAAATCCGATTTGGGAAAAAGACTTTGTCGATACCTGTGTGGTTATTCCACTTGGTGTTGATTTCGGTTTGTGCGCAATGCCACTTGGTTGGGCTTTAAGCGATTCCGGATGTGTCATGCTTTCTGGATGTAGTATGATTGGTTCGAATGGAATCAATTATTCCACTTCTTTTTTCCAAAGTTCGTATCAATGCAATGGCGCTTGCATACAAGATACCACGGTTTTACTTGCTTGTATTGATAGCAATCTCATCAATCTAAATGTGCAATGTCCAGCAATTTACGAACCGGTTTGTGGATGTGATTCCATCACCTATTCCAATTCCTGTGAAGCGACAAATTACGGTGGTGTTGCATCTTTTACCGAGGGTGAGTGCGGAAGTGCAAAGTTGACTGAAAATTGGATGAGTTTTATCGTAATTCAACCGAATCCGTTTACTTCCAGCTTTAACCTCACATTTGGATCACAAATGAAAGCATTGATTAAATTGTATAAATCAACCGGAGTATTAATCTCCACTCAACAAATTG
>CAIRMS010000265.1 GCA_903879765.1 uncultured Flavobacteriales bacterium | reverse complement strand
TTTAGTATCCTTAATTCTCGATAATTCTGTTTGAATTTCTTTTTTGGAGTCTTCAGCCATTTTCTTACAGATGGGATCCGTGATACGAATGGATGAATTGGACTTAATTAAAAAATGAGTTGTCTCTTGCGCGAAAAGAGTCCCTAACCATGTGAGACTTAAGAGTAGTAAAAATGATTTCATAGAGCTAATTTAATTAAAAGTAGAGACTTTTAGAAATGGTATGCATTGAACAAAAAAAAGGAACCCATTTGGACTCCTTTTCATTATCTATAAGGATTGTAAATTATCTATACATTGTCGCTTTTACAGCTTTAATCAAACGGTCTACATTCGGTAGCGCCTCGTCAATTAATGTTGGAGAGAACGCGAATGGTGTATCTGTTTGCGTCACACGTTGCACTGGTGCGTCTAAGTAATCAAATGCATAGCGCTGTAGGTGGTAAGCGATTTCAGAAGAGATCGATGCCAACGGCCAAGATTCTTCTAATACAACACAACGATTTGTTTTCTTGATTGATTCAACGACAGTTCCATAATCTAATGGACGAATCGTTCTTAAATCGATGATTTCAACGTTGATGTTATCTTTCGCTAATATTTCAGCAGCTTCTTCAGCGACTTTAATGATTTTTCCAAACGTTACAATTGTTACATCTGTTCCTTTACGAACAACGTTTGCTACGCCAATTGGAATGATGTATTCTCCCTCAGGAACTTCTCCCTTGTCTCCGTACATTTTTTCTGACTCCAAGAAAACAACTGGATCGTTATCGCGAATCGCTGCTTTCAACAAACCTTTTGCATCAGCAGGATTTGACGGTGTAAGCACTTTTAGTCCTGGTACGTGTGCGTAAAACGCTTCGAAACTTTGTGAGTGTGTTGCACCTAATTGTCCTGCTGTACCATTTCCACCACGGAAAACGATTGGACATGAATATTGTCCACCGGACATCTGTAACATTTTCGCTGCAGAGTTAATGATTTGGTCCGCTGCAAGAATGGCAAAGTTCCAAGTCATGAATTCTACAATTGGACGAAGTCCATTCATTGAAGCACCAACAGCAATTCCAGTAAAACCTAGTTCTGCGATAGGTGTATCGATTACTCTTTTTGGACCAAATTCATCCAGCATTCCTTGAGAAACCTTGTAAGCACCGTTGTATTCAGCAACTTCTTCACCAAGGAGAAATACACGCTCATCACGTCGCATTTCTTCTGACATTGCCTCTCTTAACGCTTCTCTAAATTGTAATGTTTTCATAGTTCAAAAATTTCGAATTGCAAAAGTATAAAATCCAGCTAATTCGTGGGTTATTTTAGGCCACTTTTAATGAGGCAAGTTTAGATTTGGAGAATTTTTCTTCAGCATATTCGATATTTACATCTAGTTTTTTAACTCCAGAGGAAGGAATATCGAACATCGCATCTGTGAGAATTGCCTCACAAATAGATCTTAGGCCACGTGCACCTAATTGAAATTCATTTGCTTTTTTCACCATAAAATCCAGTACATCGTTATCAATGCTGAGTTTTACGCCATCTAACTCGAACAAACGTTTGTATTGTTTGATGAGTGCATTTTTAGGTTCCGTAAGGATGCGTTTTAAATCAGAATCAGATAGTGGTTCCAAATAAGTCAATACGGGGAAGCGTCCAATTAATTCGGGGATTAAACCAAATGATCGCACGTCGCTTGGGGAAATGTATTTTAAAAGTGAATCTTTTTCAATCATTTCCTCGGAATCAGATGAGAATCCTATGGTTTGACGATTTACGCGATTCGCGATTAACTTTTCAATTCCATCAAAGGCACCACCGCAAATAAATAGGATGTTTTTCGTGTCGATTTGAATCATTTTTTGCTCCGGGTGCTTTCTTCCTCCTTGTGGTGGAACATTCACAACAGCACCTTCTAGTAATTTAAGTAAGGCTTGTTGAACTCCTTCGCCAGAAACATCTCTTGTGATGGAAGGATTATCGTTTTTACGTGCAACCTTGTCGATTTCATCAATAAATACGATTCCCATTTGTGCACTTTCCACATTGTAATCAGCAGCTTGCAATAAGCGAGATAAAATGCTTTCGACATCTTCACCTACGTAACCTGCTTCCGTTAATACCGTTGCATCTGCAATGCTAAATGGTACATTCAACAATTTGGCAATCGATTTCGCAAGTAAAGTTTTTCCAGTTCCAGTTCTCCCAACTAAGATGACATTTGATTTTTCAATTTCAACTTCATCTGCAGTCGATTTGTATCCAAGACGTTTGAAATGGTTGTAAACAGCAACAGAAAGGAATTTCTTAGCTTCATTTTGACCAATCACGTATTGATCCAAATGCGCTTTGATTTCATGAGGCTTTAATAAATTCACCTTCACAAGCTCTAATTGTTCTTCCTTTACTTTATCCGAAAGTTCTTCTTGTACAATTTTGTTTGCTTGTGATGCACAGTTGTCGCAAATATGACCAGAAATACCGGCGATAAGAATCCCAACTGCGGCTCTTTCAGAACCACAAAACGAGCAAACAGCTTCTTTTTTAGCCATGTTTATTTTGGATTACGAAGCAAAACTTCATCCACCATACCGTAAGCTTTAGCCTCTTCCGAAGTCATCCAGTAGTCACGGTCTGAATCAGCCCAAACTTTCTCGTAGTCTTGTTTGGAATGACGTGCGATAATGTCGTATAATTCTTTCTTCAACTTTTGAATTTCTCTAGCCGTAATTTCGATATCCGATGCTTGTCCTTGTGCTCCACCTAATGGTTGGTGAATCATCACACGTGAGTGTTTCAACGCACTTCTTTTTCCATCTGCGCCAGCACAAAGTAAAACAGCTCCCATTGAAGCGGCCATACCTGTACAAATTGTTGCGACATCTGGACGAATATATTGCATAGTATCGTAAATACCTAGACCAGCATAAACCGATCCTCCAGGTGAATTCAGATAGATTTGAATGTCTTTTTTTGCGTCAACTGATTCTAGAAATAATAATTGAGCGTTGATGATGTTTGCCACTTGATCATTAATTCCTGTTCCCAAGAAAATGATTCTGTCCATCATCAAACGTGAGAACACATCCATTTGGGTCATGTTCATTGGTCTTTCTTCAATGATGTAAGGTGTCAATGAGGACTCGATATAATGGTCAACAACCATGCTGTTTAGACCGATATGTTTTGTCGCGTATTTGCGGAATTCGTTACTATCCATTTTTTTTATTTTAGGAAACAAAGTTACGCAATTTCGCTAACAACGAATGAAATGTATAGGCAAAAAAAAATCCTGATTTCTCAGGATTTTAAAAATGGGTAATTAAGTTTTACTTCACGGTATTTGTAAAGGTTGATTCCGTTGCAAGTTTTAAAAATTCTCGGTCTTTCGCTGCTTTATCTTTCAATGCTGGATTTTTCGAAATAGCCACTTTTAATTGAGCAACTACTGCATCAACTCCTTCATTTGAACGAGCAGCGATGATCGCTTTTAAATAGGCTGTTTCAGCTGTTTCAGTTAATCCAGTCAATGTTTTCTTAGCGGCATCTAACTTACCTGAAAGTACTTGTGCAAGCGCTTTGTTGTAGCTATTTTCAGAGAAACTTACATCAGCCGCACTGTATTTCGCTTCCATGATATTTAAAATTCCTTGATTATAGTTTACGGCAGTTTTTTGCGTAGCATCTCCTTTAGAATCGAAAGCTGTTTTTGCCTGAGTGATTAATTTTTTAGTGTTTGTTGTATTGCCATCTAAAATGGTTGAAGCTGCTAAATTGTTTTTTGAAATGCCATTATCTTTCAAAGTTGCTGCTTTTTCAAAGGAAGATTTTGCAATAGATGTTTTATTCAATTGGAAAGATGCTGCACCTAAGTTAGTATGTGTACGGTAGTCATTTGCAAAGTTAGTTGCTGCAACATCGTATATGCGAGCTTTCTCGTTCAAATCTGATGTTAATTTATTTGCTGTAAACAACAATTCTTCCACTGAAAGTGAATTAGGATTGTTACTTGCTGCAGCCTTTAACTCTTCATCAGTAAGTCCAAACTCTGTATAGTTGATAACAACCTTCGCGCGACGAATTTTAGGGAAAACATCTTTTTCCAACTCGCTATATGATTTGCCAAGGTTGTACATTTCTTTCTCACGTTGCTCCAAATCTTTGGTCATTTCCAAAATACGGATGAATAAGTTTTTGTCCGCCTCAGTAATAGTTGATGTCAAAGCCAACTGCGCCTTAAAACCTTCAAAATCCTCACCATACTTGGTAAGTTTGTACATATTAGTGTCGGTGAACGTTGTTAAATTCGCTTTTTTCATTAATGCGATAATCGCTGTTCTCGTGGTCGTTGTACGGTCAAAAGAAAGGTTGTCGTTTTTTGCAACTTCTCCATCAGGTGACGCATATCCATTGATTTCAATTTTATTGATTTTTATTTTTGGATTTGACTGTGCTGCCTGAACCCAAGAAACTAATGAGGAGATATCAGCATCCGTTAATTCTGCTGTGCGCACGTCAGATTTTCCTTTTTCGAAGTTGAAAGTGGCATCAGTTGTTTTATCAAATTGACGAACAAGCGCATCCTCTTCGTATAACACCTTGAAAGTTTTGTTCACTAGGTAAGGAGTGATGATTGTAGCATCAGCAATTTTTACTTCAGGCAACGCATCTTTCTCTTTTGTTTGCTTGTAAATTTTACCAGTAACTACCAAATCAGCAGCCTCCATTTCCGGTAGGTAAGGAATGGTTTGTTCAAAGGTAGCTGTACCTCCATTTTTGAAATTAATCGTTGTGCCGTTTTCAGTTACTTTTTCACCATTAACGTACCAAGTTCCAATTGCATAAGTTCCTATTTTAGGAGTAATTTCAGCTTTCGCTTTTTTTGCCATTCCTTTTTCAGGAACAGTTACAGTTATTGCAATTTTTACGCTGTCAGCGTGCATTTCCAATGGATTAGGATTAACAGTATAAGTAATATCCTTAACTAAATCACATGATGCCAAAAACATCATTCCGGAACCTAAAAAGAACAAATTGCTCGAACGAAATAATTTCATATCTGGTTTTTTATTTTTACAAATGTATAAAAGATTTCACTATGAATAAAATAAACGCTTTAGGACTTAATGAAATGATAAAATGGATGCCCCTCTTTAACAATCTCCTTAAGCGGAATAATCACGAATTCTCTGCTTTCATAATAGGGATGAGGAACGGTTAGTTCTTGAGTTTGAATGTTTTCATTGTTAAAAAAAATAATATCCAAATCTATGAAACGATCCTCATACGTTGTTTTTGTTTTCGTTCGTCCCATGTCCTGTTCAATTTTCTTGAGCTTTTGAAGCAATTCAAAAGGTGTAAGCATTGTGGTACATGTCAAACAAACATTTACGAATTGATTTAAAGAGTCAAAACCCCAAGGTTCCGATTCATAGTAGGAGGAAACAAATTCAATTTCTCCGACACGTTGTTTAATTAATTCGATTGCAGTTTCAATATGCTGCTTTCTGTCTCCAAGATTGGAACCCAAAGAAAGTAATGCGCGATTCAATTTTACTTTTTCCACTCAAAATTCCGAACTAGTTCCAATAAATCGGTTTTTAAATATTCCAATGTTGGACGAAGTGAATCATAGTTTGGACGACAATTTAGTAAGACCTCCCCGCGAACGAAATTTGTACTTGAGTCCGTTAAATAGAATTGAAAATTCGTAGCAACATTTCCTTTTAATTCAAAAAAAGTACCGAAGACCTTTTTTTTCGATTGAACAATCTGTTCAAAGTTTATTTTGTCTGCTTTAATTTTATGTTCATCTACTTTATCGTTCGCGAAATTAATGATCTCAGCTAATGAATCTTTACTAGGTAATTTCAAATAATACATGAATAATTTTCCGTTCAACGGTCCGAGGTCGATTTCTTGCACGCAGTAATTGGATTGTGGTTGTTCTGTCCCTGAGGGTAAATAAAGATTAGACAATTTCATGGAATACGGACAATCGCTTTTAAACAAGCGGTAGCTATGTTCTGGTAAGTTCATACGTAAATACGTCGAAGGTTTTGGCACTGGATTTTCATCGGAACAAGCAGTGAAAATAACAAGCAGAACTACAAATGGCGCTATTAATCGAAGATTCATGGAAGCTTAATTTTAATGGTTTTCATGCGTTTTTTGTCGGATGATTCCACGATGAATTTCACTTGGTCAATAAAAATAAATTCATTGTTTTTTAAGATCCTACCAGCTTGCTCAAGAACGAGTCCACCAATGGTTTCTGCTTCGCCTTTTGCTTCTTCAAATGAAGCTTGATAGGTTTCTCCAATAATTTTATAGAAGTCATTTAGTGAAGTTCTGCCTTCAAAAATAAACGTCGTTTCATCTAATTTAGTGTAGGTAATCTCATGATCATCAAATTCATCTGTAATGTCACCCACAATCTCCTCCAGAATGTCTTCCAAGGTAACGATTCCGCTTGCACCTCCATACTCATCCACCACAATAGCCATGTGCATGCGCATGCTTCTAAATTCTTGAAGCAAATCGTTGATTTTTTTATTTTCCGGAATAAAGAAGGGCTTGCGAAGTACTGATTTCCAGTCGAAATCTTTTCCAGCATTGAGATGAGGCAACAAGTCTTTGATGTATAAAATTCCAACGATATTGTCTGGCGATTCTTTGAATATTGGCATGCGAGAATAACCTGCTTCAAGTACGGTTTGCATGACTTCTTCAAAACTAGCATCAGCGTCAATCGCTTCGACCTCAATTCTTGGCGACATTATTTGACTAGCGTCCGTTTTTCCGAATTTAACAATTCCTTCTAATATCTTGTGATCCTCTTCTGAACTAGAATCTTCCCGTGTCAAAGCGAGTGCTTGTTCTAGTTCATCTTGGTTTACTTTTACCGATGTTTTGCTCTTTTTCTGAATAAAACTCGTGCCAAAAACAAGTGCGGATTTTAGCCAAGAAACTGGAGGCACTGAACCGAGAAAATGCAATGGGTAAGACATCCATCTTACAACGATCATCGTATTTCGCGCAGCAAAAATCTTTGGAACAACTTCACCTAATAACAAGATTAAAAAGGTGATTCCAACTACCTCCAGTAAAAATCGTTTTAATTCACTTCCTGCCGTCGGTGGCGTGATATCCTGGGTCAGCGTAATGGAAGAGGTCGCCGTACAGCCATTGGCCGAGGTTACCGTAACGGTATAGGTCCCCGGTGCTGTCAGACTGTTGGCAGCCGTTGTGGGTGTAGCACCACCATCCCATAAATAGCTCCCGCCGCCCGTGGCCGTCACACTGATCGCCGTGGTGCTGCAG
>CAIRMS010000264.1 GCA_903879765.1 uncultured Flavobacteriales bacterium | reverse complement strand
TGGATTCATTACAAAACGAACCAAATCCAACAGACAAATTAACACAAACAATTTCCATTTTTGAATCCTTAAACATTCAGGAGAGGTGTAAAAATGAAATGTCTATGCATTATACGCATGCAATGAGTGCATTGAGGAGTTTATCCGACAAGGTTTCCTACAAAGAATTAGAAGAACTTGCGGAATATTTGTTTCACCGTGATTATTAAAGGAAACTATTTGTAACCATAAGAATTTTTATTAAATTCGCCTCACTTATAAATTAATTAATTATGAAAAAAATCTACTTATTAACTGTTTTGGCATTTGCAAGCCTTGGTGTTTCTGCGCAGAAACAAAAACTTGCAGCAAAAGAAATGAATGTGGAAGTCATTCAACAACCATCGGTAAAACCTACTGCTCAGCAAAAGGTGACGATCTGGTCAAATGATTTTTCTACTGCTTCACAATGGGCGTTTTCGAACGCAACCCAAGATAACCAAGACTGGGTTATCTCAACAAGTACCTCAACTTCACTGGGTTACAGTACAGGCGCATGGGTTGATCCAAACAACACTGTAACAAACGAAAACGGATATGCATTATTCGATTCGGATTTAGTTGGAACAAACAATGGTAATCAAGATGCATTTATGACCTTTACTGGTTCTATCGATTGTTCTTCTTACCCGAACGTAATTCTTGAGTTTAACCAAAGAGTTCGTATGTGGCAAACAACTGAAACAATCTTTGAGGTAAGTAACGATAATGGTGCTACATGGGTTCAGTTTCAAGTAAACTTAGACAAAGCAACAAGCACGCTTTACCAAGAAACTTCTCAAGTAAATATTACTTCTGCAGCAGGTGGACAAGCGAACGTTAAAATTCGTTTGCGTTACATAGGTTCATGGGATTACGCATGGTTAGTAGATGACTTAAAAATCATTGAGCAACCTGCATATGACCTTCGATCTTTGGCTCCATTCGTTGTTGGAACAAACAATATTGGAATTGAGTACGGAAAAACACCCGTTTCTCATTTAGATGCTAGTTATGATATCGGAGGAAGTGTATTGAACTTCGGTGCTGCTACAAACACAAATACTATTGCTAACGTGAGTTTTGGTGCTGGTTTGAACTACAACTATTCTGTTGGTACAATCGTATCAGGAGATACATTATCTTATGGAGCTACTGAAACACCATCTTTGGCAGTAGGAACATACAATGGAGTTTACACAATTTCTTCTACGGAAGAAGCTGCTGGAAGTCCTATCTTCGCAAATAATACTGGTAACCGCAACTTTGCAGTAACAAACAGTGTATATGCATTGGATGGAATCGGTGTGAATCCTGCGTCATTGCAAGTAACAACAACGCTTGGATCTAACTCATTTGATACACCTACAGGAACAATTTTCGCAAACATGTATCACTTACGCGGTGGAAACACTAACAACGTGGTTGTTTCTTTGGAAATCGGAATTTCAAGTGCTACAACTGCAGGGACATCTATTCAAGTATCAATGATTGACACGACAACGTTCTTCGCTGACGGATTCCAATCCTTGACTGACTTAAATGGTAATGTTGCGGAAAGTGACTACTACACGATTACAGCAGCTGATGTTGCAGCAGGAAAAATCACTGTATTCTTCCCTCAACCAGTAGCTTTAGGTGATGACGCATACTATGCAGCTGTATTAACAGAAACAGATGCTTCAAACACGAACATCATCCGTATCTTAAATGATGAGACAGTTCTTCAACCATCTTACGCTTCTATGATTCACTTAATCGGTGATGCTACATACTCTAACGGTAACGCATTCGCTATCCGCATGAACATGGGTGTATTAGGATTGGATGAATCAGCTAACGCAAATCTTTCAGTTTACCCTAACCCATCTTCAGATGTGGTTACAATTGAAAGCAACATGACTGAAGGAACAATTCAAATCATTGACTTGACTGGAAAAGTTGTTGCGAATCAAACAGTAAACGGTGTTGCTACAGCATTTAACACTGCAGCTTTGACAAACGGAATGTACACAGTAATCCTTACAAATGGATCAACTGTTGAAACACGTAAATTCATCGTTCAACACTAAGAACAAGAAATACATTAAATTGGGAAACCGCTCAGAAATGGGCGGTTTTTTTTATCTCAAACAAAATCCAAGGACACAATCTACAAAGTCATCTGGTGCTTCCGCATGTACCCAGTGACCAGCATTTTCAATACTAACTACGCTTGAATCTGGAAAATAAGATTCAATATAAGAAATATCTTCATCTAAAATATAATTAGATAATGAACCACGTATAAATAAGGTGGTAATCAATACCTCTTCCTCTGGAAGTGCACTTAATATTTCTGGCATAGCTGCTTCCAATACCGGAAAGTTAACACGCCATGAAAGTTTTCCTTTTTCCTTCCAATATAAGTTCTTTAGTAAAAACTGACGAACGCCTTCCGAATCAATGAATTGCTTTAAAATCTGCTCCGCTTCACTTCTTGCGGAAAGCTGATTTAAATCAATGCGATTAAAAGCCTCAAGTATATGCTGATGATGCATTGGGTAGGATTTGACTCCCATGTCCACCACAATGAGTTTAGCAAGGTAATTTGGGTATTTCTGAGCCAGATGCATCGCAACTTTACCACCCATGGAGTGTCCAAGTAAAATAACCTGTTGCAATTCCAATTTTTGAAATAAATTAACGAGGTCTTCTACCATAATGGGATAAGAAAAGTCGGAAGACCAAGGTGAATGTCCGTGGTTTCTTAAATCCACCAAAATCACTCGATAGTACTCAGAAAATTTCTTTGCTTGCGTTTGCCAATTATCCGAAAAACCAAATAGACCATGTAAAATGACTAAAGGCTGCCCCTCACCCATTTCGCGATAATACAATTCCATCAGATGGCTTTTTTCGAAATCAATTTTGCTTTAAATTGACGGTCATTCATTGTATTCAAAAGAGTCGTCATTTTTGTTGTATTAATCAATGTTGAGTCATAACTTACGTTTACAACCTGCTCCTTTTGGTCCTCCACAAAGTTCACTTCAACACGTTCTACTGCATGTGTCATTTTCAATTCTTTGCGAATTGATCCGCCACAACCCATTTGACAAACCATACCTTCTACAGCAAAGTCCGCCTGACAATTAGCGTTAACTTTTACAGACTTATTTTTATTCACTGATACAGGAATTGACTTTTCACTTGAATCTTGACAAGAAAAAAGTACGGCAACTATGAGAGAATAGAACAATGATTTCATTCTACAAAATTACAAAGTTTTTGCTGAAAATTGCGGTTTGTTTAGTACATTTGAAAAAAACTGAATCATGAGAATCGTACTTGCAGCCCTTTTTATCTCGACTTTGATCTTTTCTTCTTGTAATAAATACAGCGATGGACCTAAATTTTCTATGTTAACAAGAAAAGATCGCTTGTGCAATGATTGGGAATTAACAGCCTATTCAAACAGTGGTAATAATGCTTTTGATAATGCTTTTACTACAAAATTGAGCATCGATAAAGATGGAACATATTCCATGTCAAAAACATATAACGCGCTTGGTCAAATTCAAGGGACATATTCAAATGGACGTTGGGAGTTTGCAGAAAAAGATGAGACACTTTATTTTTATGAAGACTCAACGTCAAAACCAACGCATGAATACAGCATTAAAGAATTACGCAATAAGCAATTAGTGATTGTCGAAGATATTTTCCAAACTGGAGAATCTCACCGATACACTTACCAGCCTCAATAAGGTTTTAAGCTAATTTTTCTAAACGAAATTTGGATCAACTTCCATCACATGTGAACAATTGTCGCATGTTCTCATTTCTTCAGAACTGTAAAATTCCTTGAATCGAGGAATAAAGTCCTTCTCTATGTTTTCTAATGGAAAACGATACGTTTTTAAGTGATGGTTGCATTTTTCGCAAAACCACATTAAACCATCCTGTAAATCCGTTCCTTTACGAACGCGTTCAATCACTAATCCAATTGTATTTTCACCGCGAGATGGAGAATGTGGCGTGTTCGCCGGAAGTAAAAACATTTCTCCCTCTTTAATGATCACCTCTTTCGCTTGACCATTTTCTTGAACACGCACAATAATATCTCCTTCGATTTGATAGAATAGCTCCTCACCTTCATTGTAGTGATAATCCTTTCTGGCATTTGGACCAGCGACAACCATCACAATGAAATCTCCCGCCTCTTTGTATAAATTTTTATTTGATACTGGTGGTTTCAGTAGATCTCTGTTTTCATCGATCCACTTTTGAAGATTAAAAGGAGCTAACATAATTTGTGTATTAAATAAATTATTCCGCTAGAAGTCCACGAGAAATGACGATTTTCTGTACTTCTGACGTTCCTTCGTA
The DNA here is from genome assembly GCA_903879765.1 of uncultured Flavobacteriales bacterium. Taxonomy (GTDB): domain Bacteria; phylum Bacteroidota; class Bacteroidia; order Flavobacteriales_D; family Crocinitomicaceae; genus UBA952. The sequence goes on along the minus strand of CAIRMS010000264.1, from coordinate 4,240 downwards.
AATCTGCGTAATTTTCGCATCACGCATCAAGCGCTCAACGTGGTATTCTTTCACAAAACCATAACCACCATGAATCTGAACAGCCTCAACTGTTTGTTCCATCGCTACTTTCGAAGCGTACAACTTCGCCATTGCACTTGATTGATCATAATTTCTTCCAGCATCTTTGTCAGCCGCAGATTTGTATACCAATAGACGTGCAGCTTCAATTTCTGTCGCCATGTCAGCTAATTTAAAAGCTATTGCTTGGTGCTTGTAAATCTCTTTACCAAAAGCCTTACGTTCCTTTGAATAAGCGAGTGCCAACTCTAATCCACCAGCAGCTATTCCTAACGCTTGAGCAGCAATTCCGATACGTCCACCACTTAAAACTTTCATAGCGAAGGTAAATCCAAATCCATCCTCACCGATACGATTCGCTTTTGGAACTTTTACATCATTAAACAACAAGGTATGTGTATCACTTCCGCGAATTCCCATTTTATCTTCTTTCGCACCAACGATGAATCCTTCCATGCCTCTTTCGATGATCAAGGCATTGATTCCTTTGTGTCCAAGTTCAACATTTGTTTGTGCAATCACTAAGTATGTTGACGCCGAAGAACCGTTTGTTATCCAGTTTTTCGTACCGTTTAACAAATAGTAATCTCCCATGTCAATCGCTGTTGTGCGTTGAGATGTTGCATCAGAACCAGCTTCAGGCTCTGACAAACAAAATGCACCGATTTTTTCTCCAGTTGCCAATGGTACTAGAAACTTTTGTTTTTGTTCTTCCGAACCGTATTTCTCCAATCCCCAGCACACTAATGAATTATTCACCGACATACAAACAGACGCAGAAGCATCAACTTTCGAGATTTCTTCCATCGCTAAGACATAAGACATCGTATCCATTCCGCTGCCACCGTATTTTGGATCAACCATCATTCCCATAAATCCAAGTTCACCAAGTTGCTTCATTTCCTCTGCTGGAAAACGTTGATTATTATCGCGGTCAATTACTCCAGGTTTCAAAACGTTTTGTGCGAAATCTCTTGCAGCTTCCTTTACTGCTAATTGTTCTTCTGTCAATTCAAAATTCATGTTGATTGATTTTTTAATTTTGAACAAAAATAATCGAATTCTGCCAAGCATGAAAGAAATGAATCGGAATAAAATGGAGATTTTGGGACTTATGTCTGGTACCTCACTCGATGGATTAGACATTGCACATGTTTCCTTTGAATTTCAAGGTGATAAAATTGACTATCAATTACATCATACGCATACCTTCAGTCTTGATGAATCACTTCTTGGAAAACTAAATCAAGCAACAAAAATGTCCGTAGAACAGCTGTTCATTTTGGACAAAGAACTCGGCAAGTATTTTGCCGAATGTGTGCGTCAATTTATGGACAAACATCACCTTGACAAAGGTCAAATTGATGCAATTGCCTCTCACGGTCAAACGATTTTTCACCAACCTCAAAATGGATTTACACTTCAAATCGCTTGTGGTTCTACCATCGCGTTTCACACTGGAATCCCAGTTATCAATGATTTCCGAACATTAGATGTCATTGCTGGTGGACAAGGTGCGCCACTTGTCCCTATCGGGGACTTCGAATTATTTTCGGCAGAAGCCGAATCTTTCTTAAATCTCGGTGGCTTCGCAAATATTAGTTTCAAAAAAAATAAAATAATTCAGGCTTTCGATATTGCACCAGCAAATTTACCTTCCAACATCTTAATGCAACAAATTGGCGAACTTTTCGATCGAAACGGTGAAAAAGCTCGATTAGGAGAAATCAATCAAACCTTGTTAGAAGCGCTGAATTCTTTGCCGTTTTATTCCAGTAAAGGTCCAAAATCCCTTGGGACAGAATGGTTGCATCAGGAATATATGCCAATACTAAATCAAAGAGATTCTCTAGAGAACTTACTTCGAACGCATATAGAACATGTAGCTATTCAAGTGGCGAAAATACTAAACGATGAAGGTTTATCTTCCGTTTACATCACAGGTGGCGGAGCTAAAAACTCGTTTTTTATCGAACGATTATCGCATTATTACAAAGGAAAATGCATCATTCCATCAATTCAAATAATCGACTTTAAAGAGGCCCTTGTTTTTGCATTTTTAGGCGCTCGATACTTGAGAAACGAAACAACAAATGTTCCAAGTGTTACAGGTGCTACAACAGCACTATGCACTGGAGTCTATCATCGAGGAGGATAACGTCGATTGAATTGTTTGAAAATAATTTTAAAAACCTATTTTTAAAGGACCATTTTCCTAATTTTGCACCCTATACAACTTAAGAAATGAAAGATTTACTCCAAAAATTTGAGAACAAACGACCTGAAATCGTTTTTGAGTGGAAAGATGCAGAAACGGAAGCAGAAGGTTGGGTTGTCATTAACTCACTTCGTGGAGGTGCAGCCGGCGGTGGAACGCGTATGCGTGTTGGACTCGATAAACGCGAAGTGGAATCCTTAGCAAAAACGATGGAAGTAAAATTCACCGTTGCTGGTCCGGCGATTGGAGGAGCGAAATCTGGAATTAACTTTGATCCCAAAGACCCGAGAAAAGAAGGTGTATTGAATCGTTGGTTCGCAGCAGTAAGTCCTTTATTGAAAAATTACTACGGAACTGGTGGTGATTTAAACGTGGATGAAATTCATGAAGTAATTCCGATTACTGAATCATGTGGTGTTTGGCATCCGCAAGAAGGTGTCTTCAATGGACACTTTCAGCCGAAAGAAGCGCAGAAAATGAACCGAATTGGTCAATTGCAACGAGGCGTATTAAAAGTTATTGAGGATGAAACCTTAACTCCAGATGCATCAAGAAAATTTGTTGTTGCAGATATGATTACAGGATTCGGTGTTTCAGAGTCCATTCGTCACTATTTCTCCTTGTGGGGTGGCGATGTAAAAGATAAAAAAGTAATTGTTCAAGGATGGGGAAATGTAGGGTCCGCTGCGGCTTACTACCTTGCCTTAAATGGTGCAAAAATAGTTGGAATCATTGACCGTGTCGGTGGAATCATCAATGAAGAGGGTTTAAGTTTCGAAGAAGTAAAAACATTGTTCCTTTCTAAAAATGGAAATGAACTAAAAAGTGATGACATGCTTTCTTTCGAGGAAGTAAATGCACGCATTTGGAACACACCTGCAGATGTATTTATTCCTTGTGCTGGTAGCCGCATGTTTTCGGAAGAAAATTTAAACCAACTACTCGCTGCTGGACTACAAGTAATTTCTTCTGGTGCAAATGTTCCTTTCGCTGATAAAGAAATTTTCTTCGGTCCAATCGCAGAAAAAGCAGATGCAAACTTATCTTTAATTCCAGATTTCATCGCAAATTGTGGAATGGCGAGGGTGTTTGCTTACTTAATGAGCAATGACCTCGAAGCAATCGAGGATAAATTAATTTTTGAAGATACGAGTTCAATCATCTACAATGCATTGAAAGAAACACATAAATTAAATCAAGCAAAAACAAACATCGCTAATACAGCTTTTGAAATTGCCTTGAAGCAATTGGTGTAATACATGTACGCTGCACTACTTTTCATTTTCATTTTTGGCTATGCTGCTATTACGATGGAGCATACGCTAAAAATCGATAAGTTAGTCCCTGCATTACTTATGATGGTGCTTTCATGGGCAGTCATTTTTATTGGAATCCCAACGTTTTGGCTCGACCCTAGTATTGGCTTACTAATGGATCCTAAATGCGGACAACTGACAATTCCAGAATTGACTGGCTCATTGCTTGAAAAACGTGAGCAGTTAGACGCAACACTACTTCATCACTTTGGGAAAACAAGTGAAATTCTTATTTTTCTCATTGGAGCAATGACCATTGTGGAAATCATAGATCATTTTGATGGGTTCAACAGTTTTAAAACACTCATTAAAACAAAGCGTAAAATTTCCTTGCTCTGGGTGATTTGTTTGTTAGCATTTTTACTGTCCGCACTAATTGATAACCTTACAGCAACCATTGTTTTAATTAGTATATTGAGGAAAATTGTTACCGATTCTGAATTGCGAAGATGGTACGCTGGATTCATCATTATCGCTGCAAATTCCGGTGGAGCATGGTCACCGATTGGTGATGTAACAACAACTATGTTATGGATGAACCACAAAGTGAATGCGGATTCCCTTATCAATTACTTATTTTTTCCATCCCTCATTTCAGTGCTTGTTCCGCTTTTAATTGCCTCTTTTATGAAGGTTTTTAAAGGCG
>CAIRMS010000263.1 GCA_903879765.1 uncultured Flavobacteriales bacterium | reverse complement strand
GTGCAGCTACTTCAACGTTTAATTTTTCGAAGTATGCATACATCTATACAGCGACTGAATTAGCAGCTATTCCGGCTGGATCAATGATAACGCAGATCGAATGGCAAAAAGTATCGGGAACGATTACAGCTCCGAATACCTTTGAAATCCTTTTAGCGAATAATTCTGCTACGACTTTGACAACAGGAACAACTTGGGGTGCATTAACCGCTGGAAGTTCATCAGCTTATAATAATACGAACCAAGGATTCATGGGAACTGGACCAGGTTGGGAGTCGTATGTGTTGACAACGCCCTTTATTTATACGGGAGGAACTTTGCAAGTCATGACGGATCACGTGAAGTCTGGAACAGCAAGTGCAGCAATTCCTTATTACCGCGAAGCAGCTACTGGTATGGCAATTGGATGGGCCGCTGGTGCTGCAGGATCTAATGCAACGACATTGACAACAACTTATGGAAATAACCGCCCGAATATTCGAATTCACTACGTACCAGGAACTGGATGTACAGGAACAATCACAGCAGGCTTAACAGTTTCAAGTGCCGGCACGATTTGTCCTTCTGTACCTTTTAATTTATCCTTAAGTGGAAATACCTTAGCATCTGGGATTTCTTACCAATGGCAAAGCGCACCAAGTGTAACTGGTCCTTGGACAAATATTGCGGGGGCGACGAATGGAGCGTTTCAAGCTTCACAAACTGTTGATACCTGGTATCAGTGCGTTGCGGTTTGTACAGCTTCTGGAAGCACATCAACCTCTACTCCCATTCAAGTCTTAACAAACAGCTTTTATAATTGTTATTGCACGAGTACAGCAACTTCAATGACCTATGGTGACATCCAACGTGTGGAGCTCAATACAATAGATAATAGTTCAACCAGTTGTACAGGTATGTATTCCGATTACACGAGTATTTCTACTTTGTTATCTCCAGGAGTGTCATACCCAATGGAATTAGATTTATATAATTGTACAGGATCAACGTATTCATATGGAACAAGAGTTTGGATTGACTGTGACCACAACGGACAATTCGACACCTATGAAATGTTACACGATTCATACAATCCCGTAACTTATTTGGTTACTGCAAACATTCCTTTTAACATCACCATTCCTTCAACAGCGTTGTCTGGTATGACGCGTATGCGAGTTGTGATCATTGAATCAAATGCTGCACCAACTCCTTGTGGAACGTATACTTGGGGAGAAACAGAAGATTATATGGTGAACATTACTGCTCCACCAACCTGTCCACAACCTACGGCTTTAACTGTGGTGCAAGCTACGTTAAATAATGCTCAACTGTCATGGGTCGCAGGTGGTAGCGAAACACAATGGGAAATTCAATACGGTCCTCAAGGTTTTGCTTTAGGTTCAGGAACCATTGTCCCTGTCACAACAAACCCATTTACATTGACAAATCTAACACCGAACTCGTTCTATCAAGTATATGTACGTGCGATTTGTACTCCTGGAGATTCATCTTATTGGACTCCTCCAGTTGCTTTTAACACGTATAACCAAGGACAATTCATCGATTGGGACGCTAGTTGTCCAACGGTTGGATTCCAAGACATTTCTACCACGGGAACACCGGCAAATTTGGCTTACTTAGGTGAGTTAGGAATCACATTGCCATTCTCGGTTTTATACCAGGGTCAATTGATCTCTACGGCTACAATAGGAAATAATGGCGGAATGAAATTAGGAACAACAGCCGCTCAAGTCAACTATGTGATGGAGGCAGGAAATGGATTGTATCCATTCATTCAACAATTATATACAGAAGCACCGATTGGAACAGGTGGAGTATTCTTCCAGCAAGTAGGAACGAGTCCTAACAGTAAGTTTATTGTTCAATGGAAGAACTTGCCTCACTGGAGTTCTCCTGTTTTTCCTGATGGAGCAAGTTTTGAGTTGATCATTGAAGAAACAACCAATGAGATTTATTATGTGTACGACGATGTGATGATGGGTAATCCACTTTGGGATTATGGTCAAGATGCTGAAATTGGTGTGCGTGGACCACAAAACATCAATGTTTCCATGAACAATAACACATACCTTCAAAACAATAGTTGTGTCCATTTTTATTACACCAATTGTCCAAAGCCATCTGCCTTGACAGCAAGTTACATTGCGCCAGATCAAGCGATGTATACTTGGACGGCTTCCGCGGCAAATGAAACATCATGGACAGTAATCTATGGTCCAACAGGATTCAATCCATTAACAGGTGGTACGTCACAAGTTGTAACAACGAATTCTGTGCTATTAAGTAATTTAACGCCACTACAAACATATGATGTATACATCTACTCTGAATGTGCAGCTGGATTAACAAGTGAAGCTTTAACGACCACGTTTACAGCGCCACCGTTCTGCTCGAATCCAACAAGTTTCGCGGCAACAAGTGGAATGAACAACATCATGAGTTCTTGGTTCTGGACACCATACACAACGTTGTTCCCATCTACGGGCTTCAATATTCAAGTAGTGGCACAAGATTCTGCTATGTACACAGGAACAGTATACGCAGTGGACAATAATTTCACTGATACCACGTTAAACGCAGCTTGGTATCCAGGTCAATCATTAGACGTTTATGTACAAGCAGTCTGTGGACAAGATACATCAGCGTTTGTTGGTCCAATCAGCATCATCATGCCATTAAGTAATGACAATGCGTGTGGTGCACATGAAATTACTGTTGGCGCACCAGGATTACTTTACAACAATACGGGTGCAACGGTTGCAAATGATGAATTATTGATTGTTCCACCAGTTACAGGAGCACAAACAAGTACAGGTTGGGCACAAAACACCTTAAGTCATACGACTTGGTTCAAGTTTACCGCACCAGCATCTGGAAATGTACGCATCGATGCAAGCGGCGTAAACTACGACGGACAAATCGCAGTATACTACGGAGCAGATTGCAGCATCCTACCAAGTTTTACATTAGAAGGAGCAAATGACAATGAAATCGATGGCAACAGTACAGCTCCAAACTTTACCATTTGTGGTTTGGTACCTGGTGCAGTTTACCACGTGATGCACGACGGACAAGGAACAGTAGGAAACTACACAATCGCGATTAGCGAAGTAAGTGTAGAGGCTGGAGTACCAGGAGAAGTATTGAACATCTGTTACGGAGAAAGTATCAACTTATTCCTAGGAATTGCAAATTACGGATTAGGCGGAGAGTGGGTAGCTACTTCACCAGCAGTTGTATTGCAAGGAAATAACTTCAACTCGACAGATTACGCATCCCAATCGTATACATTCAACTACGTAGTAAGTGACGGATGTGCGATCGACCAAGCGACAGCGAGTGTTATTGTGCATGCTGCACCAAGCGCAGGAATCGATGGAACGTTCACCGTATGTTTGAACGAACCATTAGTTCTATGGAATGGATTAACAGGAAATGTTGATGTAAATGGAACATGGTACAATTCCATGAATGAAGTACTTCCAACGGCACAAGACACTTCAGGTTCGATAGCAGGTTCATTCAACTATGATTACATTGTCGAAAGCGCATATTGTCCAAGTGACTCAGCAAATGTACTTGTCATTGTAGATGGTTCTTGTGATCATACTGCATCACTTGAAGAATCTTTATTAGGATTTAGCATGTATCCGAATCCAACGTCAACAATCTTGAATATTTCTAAAATGGCTTCAGGTCTTGCAGAGCTTCAGTTGATGGATTTAAACGGAAAAGTGATGAAAACGCAAACCTTTGATGAGCCAATCCAATTAGATTTATCCACATATCCAAAAGGAATGTACTTGATTCAAATCCAATTTAACGGAATCCAAGTAGTGGAAAGAATTGCAGTACAATAATTAGTAAAAAAGCACAAGAAATGAAACATACAATCAAAGTCCTATTCGGTTTAATAGCGGTATTCGCCGTAAACTTATTAGGTGCACAAACGACAATCGCAACTAATTTCGCGAATAACAATGGTTCCGCAATTGTTACCTTCAATTTTCAAAACACGAATGCCAACGATGTGATTATTACGGAGATTGCTTCTGCTACGGGATTAACCGGCGCAAATAATGCAACGCTTTGGTACAAGCCAACGGCAATTAACCAAACAACCATGGCGGTGAATACAGGCGCCGGTTGGACTCAAGTAGCAACACAGCCCTTCACAGGCGTTGCCAATACAACAACTACGGTAACACAACCAATGTTGACAGGACTTAATCTAATTGTCCCTGCAGGTGCAACGTATGGTTTATGTCTTTCGCTTACAAGTAGTTTGCGTTATTCAACAATAACGGCTGGTTCCTATACATTTACTGCTGGAGGGTGTAACTTAATTACAGGAACGGACATCGGTTTCGGTGGAACTTTAACCAGTGGAATAAATAACCGTGGATTTGTAGGTTCTGTCAGTTTTATCTCTGGAACGGCATGTACGGGAACGCCAAATGCTGGAATAACAGCTTCTAGTGTAAATCCTGTTTGTCCTTCGGTACCGTTTAACTTAAGCATGGCAAATGCGACGTTTACGTCTGGTTTAACTTACCAATGGCAAAGTGCTGCAACGGCAACAGGACCTTGGACAAACATTGCAGGAGCGATTACTTCAAGTTTCCCGGCGTCGCAAGTATTGGATACGTGGTATCAGTGTATTGTGACTTGTTCATCGACTTCTTTAGTGGATACTTCAGCGGCACTTTTAGTAACAACCAATTCTTTTGTGAATTGCTATTGTAACAGCACAGCGACGAGTACAACGACCCAAGATATCGTAAATGTTACTTTGAGCACCATGAATAATTCATCAACGTGTACCACTACTGGTGGAGCAGGCTCTGTTCAAAGTCTCTATTCCAATTATACAACAACAGTTCCAGCGCCTATTTTATCACCGGGTGTATTTTATCCATTCTCAGTGGAAATAGGAACCTGCACGACAAATTCTAGTAACTGGACCAAAGCGTGGATCGATTTCAATCAAAACGGGTTATTTACGGATCCAGGAGAGGACGTATATAGTTCTCCAACGTTTATCAGTGGTCCTCACTTTGAAACGGGTGTAATTTCAGTTCCAACTGGAGCCGTTCAAGGCATCACCCGAATGCGCGTTGTGAATACAGGGACAACTGTTGCAACAAGTGTTAATCCATGTGGAACCTACACGACGGGAGAAACAGAAGATTATTTCGTGATGATTTCTACCCCGCCAACGTGTCCACAGCCATCTGCTCCAATTCTAGTAAGTGCTTCATTGACAAGTGCTACCATCGACTGGAATCCTGGTGGATCAGAAACACAATGGGAAATTCAATATGGTCCTCAAGGATTTGTTCTCGGTACCGGAACAACTATTCCAGTGACAACACATCCGTACACCATTCCAGGCCTAAATTCTTATGCTTTCTATCAAGCATACGTTCGTGCGATTTGTACACCTGGTGATTCTTCGTACTGGACTCCTTCCATTTCTTGGAACACCTATAATCAAGGTCAATACATCCAATTCGATAACGAATGTCCTAGTACAGGATTCATTGACATTAGTGCTAATGCTGCGGCGACAAATACAAACTTACCGTATTTGGGAGAAGCTGGAATCACACTTCCTTTCCCACTTTTATATCAAGGGACGTTAATTACGGAAGCAACGATTGGTGCAACAGGCGGAATGAAACTTGGAACAACGACAGCTGCAGTTAATTTCGTGATGGAAGCAGGAAATGGCTTGTATCCATTTATTCAACAATTGTATTCTGCGTACCCAGTTGGAAGCGGGGGTGTCTACTACCAGCAAATTGGAACGAGTCCGAACAGTAAGTTCGTTGTACAATGGAAAAACTTGCCTCATTGGAACTCACCGATTTTCTTAGATGCAGCGACATTTGAATTAATCATTGATGAAGCAACGCAAGAAATATACTACGTTTATGATGACGTAATCATGGGGAATCCACTTTGGGACTTTGGTCAAGATGCGGAAATCGGTGTGCGCGGTGCGCAAAATATGAATGTATCGATGAACAACAACGCCTATTTACAAAACAATAGTTGTGTCCATTTTTATTATGTGAACTGCCCAAATCCAGTGGCATTAACGACATCTTACTTATTACCAAATGAAGCCGCGTTTACCTGGACAGCAAGTGCTGCAGGAGAAACATCTTGGACGGTAATTTATGGCCCTGCTGGATTTGATCCAACTACGAGTGGAACTACTCTTACTTTAACTGCTGCAAGTGCACAGTTGATGAACCTCATTCCACTGGGTAACTACGACATGTACATCTATTCTGAATGTGCAGGAGGATTAAATAGCAATGGCTTATTCTATAATTTCCAAACACCACCAATCTGTTCGAATCCAACAAGCTTTATTTCTGCTGCTGGACAAGACAGTTTAATTTCTAGTTGGAACTGGAGTCCTTATACTTCGGTTTATCCATCTACGGGCTTTAACCTTCAAGTAGTGGCACAGGATTCTGCTTTATACACAGGTACAGTATACGCAGTGGACAATAATTTCACAGATACGACGTTAAACGCAGCTTGGTATCCAGGTCAATCATTAGACGTTTATGTACAAGCAGTCTGTGGACAAGATACGTCAGCATATGTAGGTCCAATCAGCATAAGCATGCCTTTGAGCAATGACAATGCGTGTGGCGCACATGAAATCATTATTGGTGCCCCAGGATTACTTTACAACAATTCAGGCGCAACTGTTGCAAATGACGAACTATTGATTGTTCCACCAGTTACAGGAGAACAATCAACGACAGGATGGGCACAAAACACATTAAGTCATACAACTTGGTTCAAGTTTACCGCACCAGCATCTGGAAACGTACGCATTGATGCAACCGGAGTAGACTATGACGGACAAATTGCGGTGTACTACGGAGCGGATTGTAGCATCCTTCCAAGCTTTACACTGCAAGGTGCGAATGACAATGAAATCGACGGCAACAGCAGCGCGCCAAACTTTACAGTTTGTGGTTTGATTCCTGGAGCGGTGTATCATGTGATGCACGATGGACAAGGAACAGCAGGAAACTACACAATCGCGATTAGCGAAGTAAGTGTGGAAGCTGGAGTACCAGGAGAAGTCTTGAACATCTGTTACGGAGAAACGATCAACTTATTCTTAGGAATCGCAAATTACGGTTTAGGCGGAGAGTGGGTAGCTACATCCCCAGCAGTTGTATTGCAAGGAAATAACTTCAATTCTACAGACTACGCGTCTCAATCGTATACATTCAACTACGTAGTAAGTGACGGATGCGCCATCGATCAAGCAACAGCAAGTGTCATCGTACATGCCGCACCAAGCGCAGGAGAAGACGGAACATTCACCGTATGTTTGAACGAACCGTTTGATTTATTAATGGGATTAGGTGGAAATGTAGACATTGATGGAATATGGTACAATTCATCCAATCAAGTACTTTCTTCGAATTTAGATACTTCAGGAAACTTGGCAGGTTCATTCAACTATGATTACATCGTCGAAAGCGCATATTGTCCAAGTGACACATCCAATGTCTTAGTGATTGTTGATGGCTCATGTGATTTTACAGCTAACTTAGATGAATTAACACAGAACTTTTCAATGTATCCTAATCCAACAAAAGGAGACCTAATTTTACAGTGGAGCGGTGCTGATCAAGCAACTGTGACGGTATTTGATATCCACGGAAAAATAGTGATATCAACACAAGCGGTTGAAAACAAGACGAACATTTCGTTAAATAACTGTGAAAATGGCGTATATTTGGTTCAAGTTGAATCAAATCATGCGAAAGTAATTCGACGTATCATTAAAAATTAATTAATTAATCAATTATGAAAACAAAAATTTACGCTTATTTGGCTTCACTTTCAGTCATGGTTACCATACTGCTGAACGGTGTAAGCTATGCGCAATGTACGAATGCGTTTGAATACCCAACCGGAGGAGCTACAGCACCAACAGTCGTCGCGCCTTTGACAACCATTTCAACGTGTTCATTTCAAAGTGAATATTCAGCGTTGAATTTCGTTGATGCAGCAACCATTTATCAATGTGCGATTTTGACGGGTGGATACATCACTATTAGACAAGGAACACCAACAGGTCCAGTTATTGCAGCTGGAATTAGTCCCTTGCAATGGAATTCAACGACAGCAGGAACCTATTACGCACACTGGACTGTTGATGCATCTTGTGCAACAGCGACCGGATGTGTGGAAACAACGATGACGTATATTAGTCCAGCTAACGCATGTATTAATCCAGTTGCGGCAGGAACTTCAGCGGCGAACCCCGCAGCGGCTTGTCCTTCAGCAAACTTCGCTCTTTCTTTAAATGGAGCAACACTTGGAACAGGTCTAACGTACCAATGGGAAAGTGCTACAACAGCAACCGGTCCTTGGACTGCAATCGCTGGAGCAACGACAGCAAATTATACGTTACAACAAACCGTGGATACGTACTACCAATGTGTGGTAACATGTAGCGCCGGCTCAACTGCAACTTCGACACCAATTTTGGTAGCCATGAATCCATTTTACAATTGCTACTGTAACTCGGCTGCAACGCAACCTGCCGATGAAGAAATCTTAAATGTAACGGTAAACGGTGGATCAACAGATCCTTTATATGCAAATGCGAATGCATGTTCTACTGCAGCCCCTGGACCAGGTTCTGTATTAAGTAAATATTCGAATTTTAAAACCTTGCCAGCAATTACATCTGTCATTACTGGTCAAAGTGTAGCTTTTTCTATCAATCAAGATGAGTGTGAACTTGGAACCTATTATGCAAATGGTATCGGTATTTGGATTGACTTCAACCAAAATGGAATCTTTACAGATTTAGGAGAGGATGTTTTCGTAGAGTCAACAACTACGGTTGGACCACGTGTTGTTTCTGGATCATTTAACATTCCAATTACTGCGGTACCAGGAAATACTGCAATGAGAATTGTATGTGCTGAAAATTATTCAAGTACATCGTTTACACCAATCTCTCCGTGTTTATCTTACGGATACGGTGAGACAGAGGATTATTTGATTAACGTAGTCGCTGCAAATGCTTGTGCAGGTACGATCACGGGTGGTACAACGGTAACTTCTGCAACGCCCGTTTGTCCTTCGACTACTGTAACCTTAAGTACAACAGGATCTACTTTGGCTTCAGGAATTACATACCAATGGCAAAGTGCAGCATCTGCTACGGGACCATGGACGAATATCCCTGGAGCAACAAGTAACACGTATGCAACAACAGTAGGCGTTGATACATACTTCCAATTAGTATTAACATGTACAGCTTCTGCATCGGTAGCAACTTCTACACCAGTAGTGGTGGTTTCTAACCCATTCTTTAACTGTTACTGTAATACAGTGAATGCAGGTGGTGAAGGGTCATTAATGAACGAAGTAGCGATGAATGGTTATGTAAATAACACTGCTGCTACGAATCCAACGGCAAGTCCGTTCTACTCAGCATTTACTAACGGACCATCTGTTATTCAAGGAATGGATTATTCATTGGATGTAACAATTCAAGCTCCATCTGCTTATACAGGTGCAATCGTTTCGGTTTGGATTGATTACGATCATAACGGAGCGTATGAGCCAACAGAGTGGACACAAGTAGGAACAAACATTGCAAGTGGTACAACAGGATCAGTAAACATTACGATTCCAATGACCGCTTTAACAGGAAACACGGGAATGCGTGTGCGTTCAAGAGGAAACTTTAATCAAAACGGCGCAGGAGATGCATGTACAAACATGGGTTCAGGTGAAACAGAAGATTATGTGATCAATATCTTGCCAGCTCCAAACTGTGCGAATCCAACAAACATCGTTGCGAACACAGAAATTGATAGCATTTTAACTACATGGTCTTGGGCTCAGACGATTTTACCAGTGACTGGATTCAACATGCAATTGGTAAATACCGGAAGTGCATTTAATACAGGAACAACATATGTGTTAGATAATAATTTCAGCGATACCTTGTTTGATTCAGAATTCATGGCCGGACAATCGTTCCAAATGTATTTACAAACAGTTTGTGGTCAAGATACGTCTTACTTTATCGGTCCATTTAACGTGGTAATGCCATTGTCAAATGATACAATTTGTGGAGCACAAATGCTTCCAGTGAACAATGTGATGCATGTGTTCAATAACAATGGCGCTACAATCGATGCAAATGAAATTGCAATGGTTCCGCCAGTAACAGGTGCACAAACAGAAACAGGTTGGGAAAACCAAAACTTGAACTTAACAACTTGGTTCAAATTCGTTGCTCCGCCTTCAGGAAGTGTGCGTGTGAATTGTACAGGAATGACATACAATGGTCAAGCAGCGGTTTACGGATCTTCAGCATGTGATAACATCGCATCCTTCCAGATGATTTCTGCGAATGACAATGACATGATGGGAACAAGTGTTGCGCCTAACTTTAGTGCTTGTGGCTTAACACCAGGAACAGAGTATTACATCATGCATGATGCATTCAATGGAACATCAGGAAACTACGGTATCGCAATCAAAGAAATCGTTTTGAACGCTGGTGTTCAGGGTGAAGTATTGGAAGCATGTTACGGTGATACAGTGAACTTGTTCAATGGAATTGCAAACTATGAGTTAGGTGGAGTTTGGTCTCAAACAATTCCTACACTTGGTTTACAAGGAAACTTATTTATCACAAACGGATTAGCTTCTATTCCATTTACATTTACTTATACCTTGACAGATGGTTGTGCGAACGACTCTTCTCCAGCGCAGGTTGATGTATACTCACCGTCACAAGCAGGTGAAGATGGAGCATTTACAGTGTGTAAAAACGAACCATTTAACTTGTTACAAGGATTAGGTGGAATTGTTGACTTAGGTGGAACTTGGTACGACCCAAGTAACATTCCATTAGCTGGAAACTTAGACACGGCAGCAAACATCCCAGGCTTCTTTAACTATGATTACATCGTAGGAAACGGTGTTTGTCCAGACGATACATCGAACGTTCTTGTGACAGTAGATGCTTCATGTGACTTCACAGCTTCTATTGATGGTGTAGCTGGATCATTCGAAATGTATCCAAATCCAACAACCGATGTGTTGAACATTATGAATGGTATGGATTTCATTATCGAGAACATTCAAGTATTGGATATGCAAGGAAAAGTAGTTGTCAGCTTGACGAAAGGCAGCTTTGCAAATGATTCAATTCAATTGAACATGAAACAATTGGAAACAGGTGTTTACATGATTCGTTTGAATGGTACAGATAAAACGATCACAAATCGTATAGTGAAACAATAAGTCGATACAATCGAACGTTAAAGGGAGGCCGAAAGCCTCCCTTTTTTTATTTTCAACAAAGTAATCTGTATTTAAAATTTTTGTTAATTACTTTTATTTGCATACATTTGGGACTTAATTATAATGGAGAAATTGGGTTGAATAGCTATAAAACAAAGGGATAGCAATGAATATTAGCGTGGTAATCCGCTGTTAATCAGTAGTTTACTCGCTGAATATACGTGTTATTTTAAAGCGCAATTTTGACAAAAACGAATGAATATGAAGATGAGAACAATGATGAAAAATGATAAAATGTTCAATGCTGATTCAAATATGAATGCCATTTTGGTTCATTCGTTACATAAAAACGTATCTAATAATAGAAGTATGAATAATACCTTTCTTACTATCATGAGCAAAGTAACCAATGCTATATCTAGAAATTCTATTGCACAATCAATCTCAAAACCAATGAAACATTCAAATCTGTTTTTGAAAACACTAGGAGTTTTGTCCTTTATCTTGATCACTGCAACGAATGTTTGGTCTCAATGTAACATTACTTTTCCTGCGAATAGTGGCGCTGTACCTGCACAAGGTTCAACAATTTATTTTACCGATTGTGATGGTAATGGTAGTGAAGTGGTTTCATGGGTTGCTCCAACAGCAACAACAGTTGGAACCTGTGGCGCTCCTTCTATTTCACAAGGTGGAGGTCCTTCAAGTGGATCAGCGGTTAGTCCCGGAAATTATGTTGTGAATTATACTGCTCAAGCAGTGAATATTAGCAATTTCTCCATTGTAAATGTTAGCTACTCATTTAACTTGGTGGTTCAATCAGCAAATCCAACAGCAGGGGGACTTACAAATGCGCAAACGATTTGTGCTGGAACGGATCCATTAACCATTGCAAGTGCAGTTGATGGAACCCAAGGTTCAGGCAACGGAACGGCGTCGAGCATCACGTATCAATGGCAATACAGTTTAGACAATGCTACTTGGATCGACATTGCAGGTGCAACGGCATCAACATATGACCCTTCCATTTTATCGGCTACGACATATTACCGTCGTAGAACAGTTGTTAATTTCTCCAATACTCCATGTTCGAATGGGATTGTTAGTGGTTATACACCTTCAATTACCATAACGGTTATTCAAAATCCATCAGCTGGATTAATTAATGCATCTCAAATTTTATGTACGACATTAGATCCATCTCCTTTTTCAAATGCAACATCTGGAACAGGAACAGGAGCGCCGTTGTCATACCAGTGGTATGCTTCTTCGCAAGCAAATAGTGGATATAGTGCAATTAGTGGAGCAAGTAATTCTACATATGATTCACCTTCACTTTCAGCAACTACATTCTTTCAAAGAAAAACCATTTTAACATTAACAAGTGGTGAACTTTGTTATTCCGTAGCGTCAAATACAATCATGGTTGGGGATACAACCGATCCTGTATTAACATGTCCGTCAAATCAAATTGTTGCTGCTAATAATAACTTGTGTGCCTATGTTGTTTCAGGCACGTCTCTGAATCCAACTGTTACGGATGATTGTTCGGTAACCCTTTCTTGTGCCTTAACTGGCGCTACTGTAGCAACAAATGTATCTACCTTAAATACTCAAGCATTTAACCTTGGTTTAACAACTGTTACTTGGACTGCAACAGATGCTCAAGGAAATTCTTCTACATGTTCCTACACCGTTACGGTAGAGAAACCAGTAGTAGCGAATCAAACGGCGACAGTTTGTTCAGACATCGTTACTGGTTTAACATTAGGAACGAGTACATCTGCATCTCCAGTTGTTACGTACAACATTAACAGCATAACAACAACCCTTATTGCCTCTGCTGGTTCACCAGCAACTGGATCGGGCTTAACAAACAGTGTAATCGCAGATGATGCGTTTACAAATTCAGGAAATTCACAATCAACAGTTGTTTACAATATTACTCCGGTGAGTGCATCAGGTTGTGAAGGATCTCCTTTTACAGCAACAATCACTGTTAGTCCTACTCCAGCTTTATCAAGTTCATTAAGTCCTGCAGCGATCTGTAGCGGAACAACGTTTGCCTACACTGCAACAAGTGCAACAGTAGCAGCATCAGGAAGTACAGCAATGTCTTGGTCTAGAGCAACAGAAGTTGGAATCACTCAAGCTGGAACAACAGGTTCAGGAAACGTTAGTGAGACCTTGACAAATACAACGAGCGCACCAATAAATGTAACGTATGTTTATACCATTACATCAAATGGATGTAGTGCAAATAATAGCGTTGTTGTTTCTGTGAAGCCAACACCAACTGTCGATGCGATTAGCGGTCAAACACTTTGTGCAACGAATTCAACAACAGCCATTACTTTTGCAAGTGCATTTGGAGTTGCTTCTACAACATATGCTTGGTCTAATTCAAATACAAGTATTGGATTAGCGGCAAGCGGAAGTACAAGCGTTCCAGTGTTTGCAACAACGAACACAGGTAATGCAGCAATCAGCGGAACAATTACCGTTACGCCTACTGCAAACGGATGTTCAGGATCAACACAAACGGCAACGATTATCGTAAATCCAACACCGGCATTATCTAGTACATTGACTCCAACAGCAATTTGTAGTGGGTCAACTTTTGCTTATACAGCAACAAGTGCAACAGTAGCATCAAGTGGAAGTACAGCAATGTCTTGGTCTAGAGCAACAGTAGTTGGAATTACTCAAGCTGGAACAACAGGTTCAGGAAACGTTAGTGAGACCTTGACAAATACAACAAACGCACCAATCAACGTTACGTATGTTTACACGATTACATCAAACGGATGTAGCGCAGTAAATAATGTTGTACTTACAGTTTCTCCTCTCCCAGTTGCAAATGCTGGAGTTGATCAAGTTGTATGTAATGGAGCGAATGTAACATTAGCTGCTACAGGAAGTGACACTTATACTTGGAATAATGCAGTAACTAACAATGTGGCGTTCGTAGCAAGTAACAGCACAAATGCACCTGTAACAACAACATATACACTAACAGTAACAAATCCAAGTGGTTGTGTTAGCACGGATCAAGTGGATGTTACTGTGAATCCAACACCAACGGTTAATACTGTAGCTAATCAAACAGTGTGTGCGAGTACTGCAACAACAGCAGTTAATTTTGCATCAACTTTCAATGTAACAGGAACATCATATGCATGGACAAATAGTTCAACAGCAATTGGATTGGCTGCAAGTGGAACGGGAAATATTTCTTCTTTCACAGCAACTAACACAACAACAAGTCCAATTGTGGCAACAATCACTGTAACACCAAGTGCTAATTCATGTGCTGGAACGGTAAAAACATTTACAATCACTGTACAACCAATTCCGGTAGCAAATCAACAGTCTAACATCACTTATTGTGGTGGTAATTTGCAATCAGGAATCACATTTACTGGGACTTCTGCAAATACACAATATGTTTGGACATCTTCACAGCATGTTGGTTTTTTCTCAGGTGGAACTTCTTTAGCAAGTGCTTCACCATCAATTGGTGGTTATGTAATTGACCCTGTGAACCAAGTGGTGTCCACTGTTTCTGTTACTCCAGAAATCGTATCAGGTGGCTTGACATGTTCTGGTTCGCCAATGACCTTCACAGTAACAGTAAATCCAACACCAAGTGTGAATGCAAACGTGAATCAAACCGTTTGTAATGGATCATCTACTGCGGCGATTACATTCACTGGGTCGCAAGTAGGAAGTACATACGCATGGTCAAATAATAATACAACAACCGGTTTAGCAGCGTCAGGAACAGGTAATATTGCTGCTTTCACCGCTACGAATACTGGCTCAAGTGTTCAAACATCTACGATTAGTGTTACGCCAACTTTAAATGGTTGTTCTGGAACGCCAGGTACAATATCTTTGAATGTTAATCCAACACCAACGGTCACACAACCTGCGAATCAAACGGTTTGTGCCGGAACTAATTTTGCTGCAACCAATTTTACAGGTGCAGTGACAGGAACAACTTATTCTTGGTCTAGCTCAAATACAGCAGTAGGACTTGCAGCTTCAGGAACAGGAAATATTGCTGCCTTTGCCGCAACGAACACAACGAATGCACCAATTTCAACTACTGTAACAGTGACACCGAGTTTTGGTGAAACTGGAACAACGTTTGGGGAAACATCAGAAAATGGTACAATTATATTAAATGCTCCAACGGGTACTGTATTTACCTCAGTTAACTACGCAAGTTATGGTAACCCTACAGGTTCTAATGGTAACTATACAAATGGATCATGTCATTCCAATACATCACAAGCTGTAGTAGAAGCATTGGTGATTGGACAGACTTCTGTTACAATTAATGCGACAGATGCAGTATTTGGATCTCCTTGTGCTGGTACGCAGTCTTTAGCAGTAGTTTTAGCTTACGGTCCAGTTTGTTCTGGAGCAGCGAAAACATTCACGTTAACTGTGAGTCCTGTTCCAGTATTTGCAAACCAAACTGCTTCTGTATGTTCAGGTAATTTGTTGAGCGTTACACCAACAGGAACTACAGTACCAACAGGAACTCAATTTACTTGGACAGTAGCGGATAATGCAAACGTAACAGGAGAGTCTGCAAATACAACAGCTGCTTCAACTTGGAATGCTACATTAACAAATACTTCAAATACAACGCAACCTGTTGTGTATACATTAACTCCAGTTGCTGCTGCTGCTGCAACAATGGATCAAAGCAACTTAACGTCAGCTAATCAGGCTGGATCAACATCACAATATCAAACCTTCACTGCGGGTATATCAGGAGTTTTAACTTCTATTTCCTTAAACCACGCAAATCCGAGAGGAAATACTGCGGTCTCTACTGTTACTGTAAGTGTATATGCAGGAGCAGGAACTTCAGGAACTTTGTTGGGGTCTAATTCCGTAACATTACCTGCACAATGGGGAAGTACATGGAACAATTATGCATTCAATGGAATAAGTTTAACACAAGGTCAAGTATATACGTTTTTAGTAACGACACCTTCTGTTTTGTTTAGTTGGTTGAACGTTAACGTTAACAATCCTTACGCAGGAGGTGAATATGGACCATCAATAGTTGGTTGGGACATGGTGTTTCAAACGAATGTGTCAGCATTATCTTGTAACGGTGTACCATTTAACTTAACAGTCAATGTGGATCCTACGCCAAGTATTACAACTCAGACAGCAACAATCTGTTCTGGGTCTACATTCACTGTGACACCTACTAATGGTTCTGGAAACATTGTTCCAGTAGGAACAACTTATTCATGGTTAGCGCCAACAGTTACAGGAATAACAGGAACTACTTCTGGTTCAAATTCCACTTCGATTTCCGATAACTTAATAAATACTACTAATGCTGCTATTACTGTTACTTATACCGTAACTCCAACAAGTGGAAGTTGTACAGGAACTCCTTTTACAGTTTCTATTCTTGTAAATCCAGTAGCGAGTTTTGTTGCTCAAACCGCATCAATTTGTTCAGGAGGTACATTAACGATTACTCCGACAAACGGCTCTGGAAACATCGTTCCAACTGGAACCACTTATTCTTGGTCTTTTGTTAATAACGCGAATGTTACTGGTGAAGCAATTGGGACGAACCAAAGCAATATCGTACAAACGTTGTCGAATTCAACAAATATTGACCAACCAGTGGTTTATACAGTTACTCCAACATCTGGATCATGTACAGGATCATCTTATTCTCTTACTATTACTGTAAATCCAATACCGGTTATTGCAAATAAAACACAAACAATATGTTCGGGTAATGCGTTTACAATTGCACCGACAAATGGTGGCAGTGAAATTGTACCAGCTGGAACACAATATATTTGGACAGTTGTTAACAATACAAATGTTTCGGGTGATGTGAACGAAGCTACAGCTCAGAATACAATTAGTCAAACTTTAACTAATTCAACAAATGTTGCACAAACAGTTGTTTACACAGTTACTCCAGTCTTAACAGGTTGTAATGGAAATCCATTTACAGTAACAGTTACTGTAAATCCAGTGCCAGTTATCGTAAATTATGCGTTAAATGGATGTTCAGGAACAACGATAACTTCTACTCCAATAAACGGATCAGGGAATCTTATTCCAACCGGAACAACGTATACTTGGAGTTTGGTTGACAATTCATTTGTTTTAGGTGAACAAGCTGAAAGCACAGGACAATCGTCTTTTTCACAATCGCTTGTAAACCTTTACACAACAGCTCAGTTGGTTAACTATACTGTTACACCTTCTTCTTTATCTTGTGCGGGGAACACTTTCACAATTGCGGTAACCGTAAATGAACTACCTACAGTTGCAGCAATTACTGGAGCAACGAATGTTTGTACAGGTCTTACAACGCAATTAGCTTCAGCTACTGTTGGCGGTACTTGGTCATCAAGTAATACGGCAGTTGCGACAGTGAATGCTTCTGGTGTAGTAACTGGTGTAGCTGTTGGAAATGTAACAATTAGCTATTCTGTCACAAACGCTAGTGGCTGTACGTCATCAGTAAGTGCAAGTGTTAATGTCAATATTGGAACAAGCGCAACAATTACTGCGGCTGGGTCAACTACCTTCTGTCAAGGAGGAAGTGTAACATTAACTGCTAATTCAGGTGCAACATATTTATGGTCAAATGGAGCTCAAACACAAAGTATAAATGTTACAGCTGGCGGTCCATACACTGTAATAGTAACTAATGCCGGTGGTTGTTCAGTAACGTCTTCTGCTACAACAGTAACGGTGAATCCATTACCTACAACGGCTCCAATCACAGGAAGCACATCGCTTTGTGTTGGAACAACAACTAATCTTGCTACAACAAGTGTGAATCCAACTTGGTCAAGTGCTAACCCTGCTATTGCAACAGTTAGTGCAACGGGAGTTGTAACAGGTGTGTCTTCTGGGACAGCAACTATTTCATTTAGTATAACTGATGCAAATGGATGTTCAAACACAGCATCTTCTTCTGTTGTAGTAAACCCATTACCAACGGCAACAATCGCAGCAATTGGTAGCACAACTTTCTGTCAAGGAGGTTCGGTTACATTACTTGCGGCAAATGCTCCATCAGGATCTACATATAGTTATATATGGAATTTGAATGGAACAGCAATCGTTGGAGCAACAGGGAATACATATGTTGCAAATGCATCCGGAAACTATTCAGTAACAATTACGGCAAACGGATTATGTCAAGCGACTTCATCTGCAACAACTGTTACTGTGAACTCATTGCCAACTTTGGCAGCGAGTACGGGAACAACTTCAATTTGTGCTGGATCAACAACTGCATTGTCAAATGCAACTGCAGCAGGAACATGGTCTAGTTCGAATAACGCTGTGGCAACAATCAATTCAGCGAATGGATTGGTAACTGGTGTAACTGCAGGTTCAGCTGTGATGACTTATACCTTTACAAATGCAAATGGTTGTTCAAGTTCAACAATAACAAACTTTACGGTTAATCCACTTCCAACAGCAACGATTACAGCAAGTGGTTCAACAACTTTCTGTCAAGGAGGAAGTGTTACCTTAACTGCAAATACAGCAACTTCTTACCAATGGAGTAACGGAGCAACAACTGCTTCGATCACAGTCAATGCTTCTGGAAACTATACAGTAACAATTACGAATGCTAATGGATGTTCTGCAGTTTCTGTTCCAACAACGGTTACAGTTAATGCACTGCCAACAGCAACAATTACAGCTAATGGACCAACAACATTCTGTCAAGGTGGAAATGTAACTTTAAATGCAAACGTAGGCTCAGGCTTATCTTACCAATGGAACAACTTTACGAATAACCAAACATTGGTTGTATCTGCAGCAGGACCATACACAGTAACAGTAACTGATGCTAACGGTTGTTCTGCAACATCTACTGCAACAACAATAATAGTGAATCCATTACCAACAACAACAGCAATCTTTGGATCAACAGCTTTATGCGTTGGAACAACAACTGTTTTAGGAACTACTAGCTTGAATCCGACATGGTCAAGTTCGAATACAGCTGTAGCGACAGTGAGTGCAACAGGGGTAGTTACGGGTGTAACACCGGGAACTGCAACAATCGCATATAGCATCACAAATTCAAATGGATGTTCTAATACAGCTTCGACAACAGTAACAGTGAGTCCACTTCCATCTGCAACCATCGCAATAATTGGGAACACAACATTCTGTCAAGGTGGAAATGTTACATTGCTTGCTGATAACGCACCATCAGGATCAACATATGTTTACCAATGGAGATTGAATGGAACAGCAATCGTTGGTGCAACAGCAAATACTTACGTAGCATCTGCATCAGGAAACTACAGTGTGACGATTACAGCGAATAACTTATGTCAAGCAACTTCTGCGAACACAACAGTAACGGTGAATCCTTTACCAGTGTTGGCAGCAAATACAGGTGCAACAAGTGTTTGTCAAGGTTCGACAACATCACTTGCAAATACAACGGCAACTGGAACATGGACAAGTGCAGATAACACAGTCGCAACGATTAATCCAGGAAATGGATTAGTAACGGGTGAAAGTGCTGGTACTGTACTATTGACTTATACATTTACGAATGCAAATGGATGTACAAGCGCTGTAAGTACAAACTTTACAGTAAATTCATTACCTACAGCTGCAATTACAGCTAACGGACCAACAACGTTCTGTCAAGGTGGAAATGTTACTTTAACAGCAAGTACAGGTACAGCTTACTCTTGGAGTAATGGTGCAACAACCGCTTCAATTGTGGTAAGTACTTCTGGAAACTATGTTGTTACGGTGACAAACGCAAACGGATGTTCATCAGTTTCATCTCCAATGATGGTAACAGTTAATCCATTACCAGTAGCATCAATTACTGCTAGCGGACCAACAACATTCTGTCAAGGAGGAAGCGTTACATTGGTTGCATCAACAGGAGTTGCATACTTATGGTCAACGAACAACGCGTTTACACAAAGCAACACAATTACAACATCAGGAACATATAACGTAACCGTTACAAACGCAGATGGATGTTCTGCAACATCAGTTTCTGTAACAGTAACTGTAAATGCATTGCCAACTCCTACAATTACAGCAAGTAGCGCAACGACATTCTGCCAAGGTGGAAATGTTACATTAACAGCGAGCGCAGGAACAGCTTATTTATGGAGTTCAGGTGAAACATCGCAATCAATTGTTGCGAATGTAGACGGGCCTTATTCTGTTCAGGTAACAAACGCTAACGGATGTCAGGCAACTTCAGCCAATACAAACTTGGTGGTTTACCCATTACCAACGGTAGCAGCAATTACGGGTGCCAATGCAGTTTGTGAAGGATCAACAGTGGTTCTTGCAACGGCTACAACTGGTGGAACATGGTCTTCAAGCAATACTGCAGCAGCAACAATTAGTTCAACGGGACTTGTGACTGGTGTAGCAGCAGGAAACACTGTATTTACTTACACAGTTATAGATGCAAATGGATGTTCTAATTCAGTGAATGCAGCGATGACAGTGAATGCTGGAACTACTGCGACAATTTCTGCATCAGGATCCACAACATTCTGTGCTGGAGGAAATGTAACATTAACAGCGAGTCCTGGTACTTCTTATGAATGGAGTAATGGAGACTTGAATCCATCGATTACAGTATCCGCAACAGGTCCTTACTATGTAATTGTAACCAATTCTTCTGGATGTACAGCAAGATCAGCAACAACACAGGTTGTAGTTAATCCACTTCCAGTTGTAACGGCGATTGCGGGTTCAACAGAAGTTTGTTTAGGTTCAACAACACAATTAACGAATGCAACAACAGGTGGCGTTTGGTCTTCATCTAATAATAACGTAGGAACTGTAGACGCAACAGGATTAGTTACTTCGCTTGCTGCTGGTTCAACGATCATTACATATACAGTAACAAATGCAAACGGATGTACGACAAGTGTATCCGCAACAGTAAATGTAAATGCATTGCCTGCAGCTGTGATTTCAGCTAATGGTGCAACAACGTTCTGTCAAGGTTCTTCTGTATCACTTGTAGCAACAGCTGGAACAAACTATTTATGGAACAATGGTCAATTTACGCAAAGTATTTCAGTTGATACTTCAGGAACATATTTTGTAACAATTACAAATGCAGCTGGTTGTACAGCAAATTCAAATGCAATCACTGTTACAGTGAATGCGCTTCCAACAGCAGTAGTTACGCCAAATGGACCAACGACATTCTGTCAAGGTAACAATGTTTTACTTACAGCAACTGGTGGATCTAGCTACGTATGGTCAACAGGTGAGACAACACAGTCAATCTTGGTTTCTACAAGTGAAAACATTCATGTAGATGTTACGAATGCGAATGGATGTACTTCAGCAGGGTCAAACACAATTGTAACAGTTCTTCCAGTAAGTGTAGCTACAATTACAGCGAATGGTTCAACAGCAATTTGCTTAGGATCTAATGTAACATTGTCTGCGACATCAGGAACCGGTTTAACATACTTATGGAGTAATGGAGTCACAACCGCAACTACTCAAAACATTACAGTGAGCAACGCAGGTGTTTATACGGTAACCGTAACAAATGCATCTGCTTGTACGTCAACTGCTTCTCAAACAGTAATTGTTAATCCTAATCCAGCGGTAACAGTTACTGCTAACGGACCAACATTGTTCTGTCAAGGTGGAAGCGTAACATTAACGGCGACAGGTGCTGCTTCTTACCAATGGAATACTGGAGATTTCACTCCAAGTATCACAGTAAGTACAGCAGGAAGCTACTTTGTAGTTGGAACAAGTGCAGCAGGCTGCGAGACAACTTCAGCGACAACTGTGATCTCAACTAGTACAATTCCGACAGTAGCGGCGATTACTGGAGCAAACAATGTGTGTGAAGGTGGTACAATCAACTTGACAAGTTCAACAAACAATGGAACATGGTCAAGTACGAATAACTTCATTGCAACTGTTTCTAACTCAGGAATTGTAACAGGTCTAAACGCTGGAACAACAACAATCACTTATACAGTAACAAACGGGGCTTGTTCGAATGCAGCAACGGCAGTAGTGAATGTATTGAACAACCCAGTTGTTCCAATCATTACTCCAAGTGGCGCAACGACAATGTGTCCTGGCGGAACGGTAATCTTGTTCGCTTCAAATGGAGCTAACTATGAATGGTCAAATGGACCATCAACACCTTTCATTACTGTGAATCAATCTGGTGATTACGCTGTTACAGTAACGAATGCTAGTGGATGTTCTGCTACTTCATTACCAATCAACGTATTCATTGGTGACAATACTAATCCAGTAATTGTTCCACCATCAAACATTACAATGGCTCCTAACTTCGGATGTGATGCAATTGGTGTGAATTTGGGTAATCCAACTGCAACGGACAACTGTTCTGTGGCTACGGTTTCTCATAATGCACCAGCTATCTTCCCATTGGGATTAACAACGGTAACATGGACTGTTGTTGATGGTTCAGGAAATACATCAACAGCAACTCAATTTGTGAATGTTGTGGATAATATCCTTCCAACGATTAACGTGAATGATATCACAGTGGTGATTAACGATAACGGTTCAACAACAATCACGTTCAGTGATGTTGATAATGGAACTAATGACAACTGTGGAATTGCTTCCATGACCTTGAGTCAATATACATTTGGATGTTCAAACATCGGAGATAACAATATTACGGTTACAGTAACAGATAATAACGGAAACGTTGCTACTACAACCATTCTTGTAACAGTTGTTACATCTGGAACAGATACAGACAACGATGGAACGTTGAATGCATGTGACACAGATGATGATGGTGATGGTATCAATGATGTTGATGAAGTCGTAGGTGATACTGATGGAGACGGAATCCAGAACAGCCTTGATTCTGACGATGATGGAGATGGTATCTCAACAAGTGTTGAAGGAACGGATGATATCGATGGAGACGGAATCTCTAACTACCTTGATTCAGATAGTGATGGAGACGGAATTAGCGATGACTTCGAATGGGACTTTGGTGGACTTGCTGAAGCAGGACAAGATTGTGATAACGATGGCGTTTATGATTTCTTAGATACAGATCTTTGTGGCCCAGTTATTCCAGAAGCATTTACGCCGAACGGAAATGGATTTAACGATAATTTTGTGATTCCAGGAATCGAAGGATACAAAACACGTCAGGTTACAATCTACAGCCGATACGGAACGAAAGTATACGAAAGTGCAGAATACAATAATGATTGGGATGGTACTTTATTAAGTTCAGGAACACAAGTTCCAGATGGTACTTACTATTACATTTTCACATTCGACAACGGATTAGTTGTAAATGGATATGTATACATCAACCGCGTTCAAAAATAACATTCATAGATAACAATTGATATGAAAAAGACAAATAGCATAATCGTCGCATTGGGAATCGTAGTAGCTTCATTTCAAGCGCTAGGACAAGATCCAAACTACAGACAAAATCAGTTCAATGCGTTGATGCTGAACCCGGCACAGGCTGGCGCAAACTCTTACAACGATGTTTCAACATTGGCAAATGCACAATGGGGAGGATTTAAAGGTGCGCCAAAAACCATGACGCTTTCAGGAAATTTCAATTTATTGAAGAATTTCGGACTCGGAGGAACATTGTTACAAGATGAATTAGGTCCTGTGAGCACTACTCAATTTGCAGTAAATGGTGCATATCATTTAAAATTGAATAATGCTTGGAAGTTGTCCTTAGGTTTACGTGCAATCGCTGGTAACACTTCTGTTAATTTGACAGAATTGGATATCACCCAGCCATTTGATCCAGATATGTTAACCAATTTATCAACTGGTTTGACCTTTAATGCAGGTTGGGGTGTTTTATTATATCACAAGAATTTTTATCTTGGTTTTTCTCAGCCTCGCGTTGGACAGACTGTATTTAAGAATAGAAACACAAACTTGTATGTAGACGCAAAAGGTGGATACGTAGGTTATATGGGCGGAACGGTAACAATCAATCCAATGTGGCAATTACGTCCGAATGTTGTGGCGCGTTACATGGAAGGTTTACCTTGGACTGTTGACTTAAATGCAATCATGACTCATAAAATGGGCTTAGATTTCGGAATTAGCTATCAGTTGAAAAGTTCAATAGGAGCGATAGTAGGTTACGATATTAATAATCGTTTTTACCTTGGCTATTCCTATTCATTCCCAACATCTAACATGAACAAAGTAACTGTTCAATCCCATGAGATTGCTTTGCGTTGGAAATTTAATAATAACCCAAGTCGTTGCCAAGGACCTCGTTTCTTCAACTGATAAATAGATACTAGCTGATGCGTTTTGTTTTAATCACTTTTCTTGCTTTACTTGCTACGGGTAATCTTTTAGCTCAACAAGACGTACAATTAACTCCTGCATGTTTCAACACATCGTTCGATGATTTTGGAACGAGAAAAATAGGGGACAAATTGTATGTATTGTCTGCTTCAAAAGATCCATGTGAGGATATCATGATGGACCCATTTACAAAAAAACCATACTCTGATTTATACGAGGTGGAGGGGTGTAAAACGAAAGACGCAAAACTGTTAAGTGAGGAGACAAAGGGATTATTAAATATTAATTCTTGTTTTTATGACGGTCCAGTAAGTTCAAATGCAGCAGGTAACTTGTTGTTTTTTACGAATAACTTTGGTTCAAATGAATACGAGAAATTAACGATTCATTATTCCGTTAAAAACGATAAAGGTGAATGGAGTAAACCAGTAGCAGTACCTTTTAATGATGATAAGTACAATGTTACTCATCCATTTTATGATGAAAAGAATAACACCTTGTATTTTGTTTCAGATATGCCTGGAGGTGCAGGAGGAATGGATATTTACCGCGCAAGTTTTGACGGAAAAAAATTCGGCGTAAAGGAATCGGTTCGTAATGTTAATTCAGCCGGTCACGATTGTTTTCCTTATGTCATGAATAATAAAGTTTATTTCACGTCTAATGCATTTAATACATTAGGTGGGTATGATCTTTTTGTTTTAGAAAACATGGAAGTGAAGAATTTAGGAGAAAAGTTAAACTCTAAATTTGATGATCTTGCCATCATGTTCTTAGATGAAAAAACAGGTTACCTGACATCTAACAGAGCAACGAATGGATCAACGGATGATGTTTTTGAGTTCCGTTTTGTCGATATGTTTACAGATGTTAATCTAACATATGTGGTGAAAGACAATGAAACATTGAAAGACCTTGCTTCCGTAAACCTTAAAATCATAGATGATTCAACTGGTCAAATTTTGTTTAAAGGATCAACGGATGAATACGGGCATTTCTTGCAGAAAATGGATAGTTTATCTATTGGAAAACCAATGAAACTGACTGTTTCATTGGAGAAAGAGGGATATATTTCTAAAGATGTTTCTTTCATTTTCACACCTGTAGATTCAAACAAAATTGATGTAGCAAGTTTGGTTGATCTAAACTTAACTCCGCTTAAAGATGATCTAATCCTGAATGATTTGTTAGGTTTAAAAACGATTTATTACGATTTCGATAAAGCAGATTTACGTGCTGATGCAATCGTTGAGTTGGATAAAGTAATTGTTTTCATGAACAAACATGAAAAGATTGAGCTTGAACTAGGTTCTCACACAGATTGTCGTGGTCCAAGCATTTACAACCTTGACTTATCCAACAGAAGAGCACTTTCCGCTGCAAACTACATTAAGGCACGCATTTCTAACCCGGAAAGAATTACATTCAAAGGGTATGGTGAATCAGCTTTAAAAGTTAATTGTCCATGTGAAGGGATAGTAAAATCTAATTGTTCTATTAGCGACAATCAACTGAATCGTCGTACTGAATTTATGGTGAAAAGCCTTAGTATCTCTACTGGAGATAATAAGTAATCGTCGCTGTAAGAATCATGTTAACGTTTTATTCACCGTTCTGTTAAGTTTAGTGATAAGCTAAGTGAAATCCAAGTTACCAAATGTAGGAACAACAATATTCTCAGTCATGTCTTCTTTGGCAGCTGAACATAATGCATATAACCTATCTCAAGGTTTCCCTAATTTTCCTATAGACGAACGATTATTGAACATTTTTAAGGAACAAGCATCTTTAAATGTTCATCAGTATGCTCCTATGGCAGGATTACCTAAGCTTCGACAAGAAATATCTCTTAAAGTGAAGGAACATTACAGCGTGGAAGTCCACGAATCAGATGTTTTGATTACCGCAGGAGCAACCCAAGCGATTTTTGCAACAATTCAAGCCCTCGTTCATCCAGGGGAAGAAGTAATCATCTTGGATCCAAGTTACGATTGCTACGAAAGTCCAGTTATCCTCTCAAATGCGAAAGCAGTGAGAATTCCATTAACTGAGGATTTCTTACCCGATTGGGAACGTATTCGTTCTTCTGTAAACAAGAATACACGATTGATTATCACGAACAATCCTCATAATCCGAGTGGACGCATATGGACTATGGATGATTTCCGTGAATTGCAAGCACTTTTAAATGATTTCCCAAATCTCTATGTGCTTTCTGATGAAGTGTATGAATTTATCACTTTTGAAAAAAAACATATTTCGGCACATCAAATAGAAGGCTTAAAAGACCGGACAATTATTGTTTCTTCTTTTGGAAAAACCTTTCACATAACAGGTTGGAAAATCGGTTATTTAGTCGCTCCACCAGTGTTAATGAAAGAGATTCAAAAAGTGCATCAATTCTTGGTATTTTGTGTAAACAGCCATGCTCAAGCAACTTTGGCTGCTTATTTGCCTGAAAAAAACTTAGAAGAACTTGGCCCATTTTATCAAGAAAAACGTGATTTCTTTCAATCATTATTAAGAAAAAGTCGTTTTCAACTATTACCATCTGAAGGTTCTTATTTTCAAGTGGCCTCTTTTGATCAAATATCGAATGAATCGGATGTTGATTTTGCCATCAAAATGACCAAAGAAATCGGAGTAGCAAGCATACCACTGTCTGTTTTTAACGCGGATGGCACAGATCGAAAATTAATTCGTTTTTGTTTTGCAAAAGATAATGAAACGTTACGTAAAGCCGCCGAAAGATTATGTTCGATTTAAGAATAACGATTGTTCAATTCGACCAAATTTGGGAAAATATTTCCGCTAATTATAAACGGATTGAACATTTATTGCAAAATCTTCCAGAAACGGATGTCATCGTTTTACCAGAAATGTTTCACACTGGTTTTTCAATGGATACTAATCTTGCTGAAGAATGGAGCAATAACGAAGCGCTTTCTTTTTTAAGAAATTGGTCATCAAAATTAAATGCAGCAATCTATACTTCTTTCATGGTTCGTGAAAACGAGCATTTTTTCAATCGCGGGGTGTTTGTTGAGCCTTCATCGAACGTAACTCACTACGATAAACGTCGCTCATTTGGTTTAGGCGGAGAGGACAAAGTTTTCACTGAAGGCACTACCGAGACAATAGTTGACTTCAAAGGCTGGAAATTCAATTTACAGATATGTTATGATTTGCGCTTCCCTGAACTGATCCGCAATCGAATTGAAGCAACCGGAGAGGCAGCTTACGATGTGCTCTTATATGTGGCGAATTGGCCCAATAAGCGCGTGTTGCATTGGAAGACCTTACTTCGAGCGCGTGCAATAGAGAACCAATGTTATACAATTGGTGTGAATCGCATAGGAATTGATGGGAATAATCTAACGTATTCAGGTTCATCTGCTATTTACAACGGACTCGGCGAAACAGTAATTGAATTAAATGACCAAGAATCTGTTCAAACAGTAATACTCTCAAAGTCTGATATTCAAAATTTGCGTATTCAACTTCCTTTTTTGAAGGATAGGAAATAGTTTGTATATTTGATAACAAGAAAAACCCTTACAAAATGAAAAAAGTTTTACTCTCTGCTGTTGTGATTGCCTCTTCTGCGATGGCGCTTGCACAAAAAGCACCAAAATTAGCAACGTTCCAAGATTTGGTTAAAGCACCAATTCATGCTGGAGCAATTCAACCAACTGAAAAAGCACTAGGTGTTACCATTTGGTCTGATGACTTTTCTACCCCAGCAAACTGGACAGTAGACAATAATGGTCAAACTGGAATCGACTTTGGTTGGAATATCAATAGTGCATCTGACGGATGGTGGGCATCATCAGGAATCAACTCAACATCAGGTGGAAACTATGCGGAATTGGTAAACGGTGATCCAACTGCTTCTCCTGCTTCTCAAGCCTTGAATGTTGTTTATACAATGACAACTGCAACTCCAATTGATGTAGCTGCGCTAGGTGGTTCAAATCAAATCTCATTGCAATTTAAACAATACGGTGCGCGTTTCAACGACTTGCAAGAAATGTTAATCAGTACCAACGGAACAACTTGGGTTTCTGTTGGAGATAACTTAGACAAATCTGTTTTATCTGCTGCTGGTGGATCTGCATACACAAACCCAGATTCAAAATCGTTAAACTTGGCTCCATTTTTAACAGGTGCCCCAAGTCAACTTTGGATCCGTTTCCAGTGGACAACAAACTATCCAAATTCAGCTACGAATCCAAATGTATGGATCACATATGGTTGGTACATTGATGACGTGAAATTGGTGACAAATCCAACAAACGACCTTGCTGTAACTGGTTCAGACTGGGGTTCAGTTGGACTTCATTACTACCAAATCCCTACGGCACAAGTTGCTCCAATTGATTTCTCTGCTGACATCTTCAATGGTGGTGTGAACAATCAATCGAATGTGAAATTAAACGTGAATGTAAACAGTGGCGCTTTTGTAGGTTCTAGTGCGCCAGTTGCAATCGTGTCTTTAGATACCTTAAATGTGACAGTTGCAACACAATTTACACCTGCTGCTACAGTAGGTTCTTACACAGTAACGCGTAATATTACTTCAGATTCAACAGATGATGTAGCTGCAAACAATGCGATGTCTGACATCACTTTCAACGTCTCAAACTTTATTTACGCACGTGATAACAATGTTGTTTCTGGAAGCACATCGAATGGTGTCGATGGATTTGAAGCAGGAAACTTGTATGATATTTTCCAAGATGATTTATTGAAAGCAATCAATGTTCGTCTACCTGGCGGAACAAGTGGTGCAACAGTTGGAACAGAAATTTACACGAAATTGTATTCCATTGACCCTGTTTCAGGTGACTTTGTTTATGAATCAGAATCGGCTCCAATCATTTTGGCTGCAAATAACTTGAACACAAACCTTGTGATCGAATTAGATCCATACGTAAACGTAACTGCTGGAACAACTTACTTGGCTGTTGTAGGATCATACACTGGCGGATTGAAAGTATCGAATGCAGGTACATCACCTGATCAAACATCTTTCTTCTTGGATGGAAATGACATCACAACATCTACATTGTTCTACCAAAACTCAACTCCTTATGTACGCTTGAATTTTGACCCAGTTTTAGGAACAGAAGAAATCGAACAAGTTCAGCAAGCTGTGATAATGCCAAACCCTTCAAATGGAGTGGCTTCATTACAATTCGAATTAATGAATGCTTCTGATGTAACGATTTCAGTATTGGATGTTGCTGGTAAAGAAGTTCAAAACACAGCGTTAAACCAATTGACTTCAGGAACGCACAATGTGGCACTTGAATCAGCTAAATGGAATAGCGGAGTATACTTTGTGAATATTACTTCTAACGGAACGGTATTGACAAAAAAATTCGTTAAAAAATAAGTATTGAGTTAAAATCTTGAAAGGCCGGTTTAACCGGCCTTTTTTTGTTATGTGGGAATTCGAAATAGGG